>CAMFIW010000026.1 GCA_945952355.1 uncultured Phenylobacterium sp.
CGCCGCCGCCGCTTCCCTTGGCACCACCATTCGCTCCATCTTCATTGGATCCCCCGCCGGAGCGGTTGATGTCGCCGCCGACCGCGGTCGACCCGGCTCCAAACACGCCCCTTCCCGCGACTACTGTACTGCCGCCGGGCAGTGTAATCACAGTGTCCTGGCCACTTGAGCCAGCGCCACCTCCAGCACCGACAACCCAGCTAAATGCTTGGCCCTTGAAGAGCTTGAACACCCTCATCGCAGCGGCACCTCCAGCGCCGCCTGTACCGTCATACCCTCCGCCAGCACCACCACCCACAGCAGTCAAGACCACCCAACACGTTCTGGAAGTTGAAAAGCTGCCGGCGGAGTACGTAATCTCCGCTCGAAGCACCGTCGGCTTGCCGTCCCCAACCCGCTCGCCGATCTTCGGAATCCGCGTCAACACCATCAGATGATCCTCCTGGCGCCGGTGATCACGCTGTCCGCCACGCGGGCGACGGGCGCCTTGTCGCGGATTTTCCACCCGTAGGGCAGCGGCAGGCCCGCGACGACGACCACACTGTTCTGCCCGGTCCCCTTCTCGGCCAGGGTGTAGGTGTCGCAGAGCGCCTTGGTCGTGGTTCCGTCGGAGATGTTGACCGTCACGTCCACAGAGGCCGTGTGCTTGTTGGTGACCTGGATATCGATCACCCATTCCTCGCTGGCCGAGGCGGGGCCGGTCGTGCGATCGGCCTCGGTCGTGGACATGGTCGCGATGATGGGCGTGAGGTTGAGCGCGGTCATCGGCGGTGCGTCCTTGCGAGATAGAGGATGTCGATCTGGCGGCTCAGTTGGTCGGCCGCATAGTCGGAGAGAGACGCAGTCCCGGGGACAGCCCAGCCAGGGCTTGTGCCATCCGTCGCGAGGAAGCCGCCGCCATGGCCGGCCTGGAGCGGAAGAGCCGGCGCCCAGCCCGCCACGGCGCCATCGGTCGTGAGAACCTTGCCGGCGTTGCCGATCTGGCCCGGCAGACCTCCGCTGCTCACGGCGAACGCCGTGTCGTCCACGTATTTCTTCGTGGCTGCATCCTGATTGGCGCTCGGCGTCGCCAGGTTGGTGATGCGCTGGCCGCCGAAATCCGTCGGCTGCACCCTGTAGGCGCCGACGCCATCGCAGGCGACCGAGACCCTTTCTCCGGGCTGGATGACGGCCGCCGCTCCGGCGCCCGTCGTAACGGTCAAAGCCCCGGCGCACGCGTTCCACACGTCGTAGCGCTTGCTGACCGAGGGAATGGTGACGGCGAAGGAACCCGCACCGGTGAACTTCAGCATCGCCGAACGCGCCTCGTCGTCGCCGTTCGATGTTGCGAGCGTGTAGTCTCCGGCGAGCGTGATGGTCGTCCACCCCGCGATGGCCGCATCGAGCCGGGCGATCACGTTGTTGAGCTTCGGGGCGCCCCAGGTGTTCAGGTTCTCCCCCGCCGCCTGCATCTCGAGGCGCAGGCGTGGGGTGAAGGTCGATGGCATCTAGATCGCGCCTCCGGTGTCTTGGCGGATCCAGTGAGATCCGTCCGAATGGGCCAGGATGTTGAGGTCGGTGACCAGCACCACGCATCGCGGCCAGGCCTGGGGCGGCGGGAGAGCCGCGATCGCGCAGGCGTACAGCGGCGTGGGCGCGCCCGGCGTTCGCAACGCCTTAAGGGCCTCGACCACCTCGGTGAACAAGGGCCGCAGCGCGGCCGGAACGTCAGGTCCTATCGCCAGCACGATCAGCCCCGCGCATCGTAGGAGATGCAGCCGACCAGCCCAGGCTCCGCGGACAGTCGCGTCAGCCCGCGGCTGCGCGACTCCTTCGCGCGCGCCTCGGCGAGCGCGGCCTCGAAGCGGACGGCGAACAGCGACAGCAGTTCAGCATCCCGTAGATAGGGCGCGGCCTCCACCAGCCCGCCGAACAGGTAGAGATCCGGATAGTCGGCGAGGACCGGATTGGTCGGCGCGTCGTCGCCGAGCGCGAGCCGGCCCAACATCCGCAAGCTCAAGGCATAGGCCTGGTCGCAGGGGCGTTCGAAGGCCAACTGGCCTGCGTCGGTCGTCGCTCGGGTCGGCGGGCCACGTGCCGCGGCGACGGGCAGCGCGCGGGCCTCGACGAACCTGAGCGGCTCGCGGCCGGTCGCGGCCTGGCGACAAAGCGCGACGGGCTCTCGGAATGTCGCGGGCAAGGCGACGAAGCGCGATCCGGCGACGCCGGTCAGCGGCTGGTCCGTCTCCAGGGCTCGAAACCGGACCAGCCGGTTCAGGCGGGATTCCGCCAGGGCGATGAAATCACTGGTCCGGTCCGCGAGATCGCCGCGTTCCATCCAGTCGGCGATCGCCGACTTCAATTGCGCATAGTTCGAGAGCGCCACGGGGCCTCCGGCTTGATCGGTTTTTCTGAAGATCGGCCCAGCGCGCGGACCATGCTGACGGGCGTCAGCCCACCGTCCGTTCGTAGGCGCCGCACGCCCCCGCGCCGTCCGTGCGGCGACTGGCGCCGGCGAGGTCGTAGGCCAGGACGGAACGCCCAGCCGGCACCCTGCCATAGGCCGCGCTCGTCCCGCCGGTCAGGCCATAGGCGCCGTTGCCCGTCCCGGCCGTGCCGGACTTGTCGTTGGCGAAGGTCACCGCCCCGACCCCGACGCCGGGCGAACAGCCGGCCTGCCAGTACTCTCCGAGGAAGTTGGCCGCCCCGTCCGCCGCTGGCGTGGTGTTGCCGTTGGCGTCGCCCTGCAGGGCGACATTGCCCTCGTGGCCGACCGTATAGCGGTTGGCCCAGTTGCCGACCCGGCCGGTTCCCTGCGCTGGCTGGGCGAAGGTGTCGGTCTTGCAGTTGTACTGCGCCCACAGATTGAAGCGCATCGATGCGCCGGTCTTCAGCACTCCGGCCGCGCCGGACACGTCGGCATAGATCGCATTCAATCGCCCACCGCCGTCGACGCCCGGGATCGTGACGTGTTGCAGCACCAGATTGTCGACCGTCACCGTGGCGCCATCGGCCGCGATCTGCAGGGCCGGTACGCTGGACGCCGCCACGGCGCGCTCGACCAGGTTCTGAACGAAGGCGATCCCGCGGCTGAACGCGGCCGACAGGCCGACGGCCTGGACGATGCGCGAGTTCATGAAGCTGCAGTTGTAGATCACCATGCCGTCATGGCTGTCGCAGTTCGGCACCTGGCTGAAATCGTTCTCGTTGAGATAGGCGCGGTGAAACTGGCAGCCGATCAGGACGGTCGGCTTGGTTTTCAGATCCGCGGTGTTGTTGGTCGTCACGCAGCCGAGCCCGAGCGCCACTTGGGTCCGGTAGGTCGACGTTGGCGCGAACGGCCAGGAGGCCGTGTCGGTGAACCCGTCGAGCGTGACATTCCGTAGATAGGTGAGGCCGCAGCGCCAGTTCACCGGCGCGGCCGACGAGGTGCTCGACAGCCTCATCCCCTCATAGGCGGCCATGATGTAGCCGTTGCTCACACCGCCATCGAGGCCTTGGGCCGCCGTATGCGATAGGTCCGCCATCCAGCGCAGCTTGTCGACCGTGTCGCGCCAAGCGGTGAGCGACAGGCTCACGGAGCCCGTCGCGGCCGGATCGACCTTGATGTCCGTCCAACACTGTCCCGATGCGCCGGCCAGATCGTTGTTGATACCGATGGTCGCGCCGCCGCCCGCGCTGTCCTCCATGAGATAGATCGTGCTGCCGGAATGATCGGCGTGGCCTTTGTTGCTTCCGTTCCAGGCGACCAGCGCAGCGATGGCCGCGGCGATCGTCGGAAACGGCGTGCTGCGCGCCGCGCTGATCGACGTCTGCACCGTGCCGCCCGAGGCGCTGTTCTTTACGCAGGCGACCGCGCCGCCATAGGCGCCGGTCTTGTCGTTCAGGAACCGGAGCTTGGTCTGCGGCTGGCTTGTCGGCCACGCGATGCCGCCTGTCGAAAGGTCCAGCACCGCCGAGCTATCGCCGATCCAGGGAAAGACTTTGGCGTTCACCTGGCAGATGTCGCCTTGGGACAGTGCGCTCACTGGGATCGTGGCCTTGTAGGCCTCCGCGATATTGCCCTTGGTCTGAATGGACGACAGCCCAGTCGAGCTCGCCGTCTGCGTCGGGGCGGCATGGGCGCTCGCATCGGTGGCGGCGAACTCGATACGCGCCACCTGACGACCGTTCATCGCGTGGCGGTGGAAGGCTACGGCCTCCACGGCGAAATCGCCGGTGGCCCGCTCGTGCTGGAGGTTCAGCCAGGCGAACAGCGGCTTGGAATAGCCCCTTCCCGACCCGTTGGTCCGGGTCGAAATTCCCCCCGAGGCGGACAGACCGTAGAAGCCCGTCGCCGCGGTGGCCGATGCGATCGTGGAGCCCTGATAGATCCAGTCGGACAGGGCGAAATAGACGGTCAGCGTCACGCCATCGTTGGATTGCTGGTTGCTGGCGTTGGCGCTGTACTGGCGCCGCAACACCCGCGTCCCGATGATCGTTCGGCTGACGGTCGTCGTCCCCTCCGCATCATAGCCAGGATCGGTGACGTTCAGGCTGATCTTGCTGGGGTCGAAGGTCTGGCCGGCCAGGTACGGCACGGTGACCTTCGCCACCCAGCCGTCGCCATTGATCCCGATCCGGCTGGTCGCGTCGGCATAGTCGCCGGTGGCGTCCAGCAGCGGGCTCGCACCCATGATGCCGAGCGAGGTGATCGCCGAGCCGGGCGGGGCCGAACCGCCGCCGCCCGGCACGCGCGACGCATGCCCCTGGCCGCGGAATCCAAGATGCACCGTCATGTTCAGGCGCCGTCCCCGCTGGTCAGGTACACTGTCGCCGTGCCGCTGGCGGTAATCGCCGCGGCATGGGTGACCGGGTTGTCGTCTCGGTTGGCCACGGTCAGCACCTCGTCGCAGGGCGCCGGAAACGGGATGTCGTTCGCTGTCGCGATCAGCCCCGACTGGCCGAACTTCAGGAAGAACGGAGTGGATCCGGTGCAGACGATGCGCACTTGGTATCGGCCGCCGCGCGGCGCCCCGGCCAGCCCGACGGCTGCGCTCGAGGTGGATGCGGACAGGCTGACGGTGCCGTTGGGCAACGGGCGGAACGGAACCATGCTGGCCCTCCTGGATATCGAGTTGGGATCGGAAAGAGCGGGGCCGCCATGACGGCGGCCCCGAGGTCAGGCGGCGTCGCCTAGTTGTTCGCCAGTCGGCAGGCGAGCTGCGGCCGCAAGGTTTTGAAACCGTAGAGCACATCGAGGCGGCACGGGAACTTGTCGTTGTTGATGTCGTACTGGCGCACGATCCGCATCGACACCCCGTCGAACACCTCGCGGGCGGCGAAGTCCACGCCTCGCGGCATCACCATGTCCGCTGTCGCGAAGGCGAAGGCGCTCTTGTGATAGGCAAGACTGATCCCGTGAGGCTGCGAGGCCGTGCCCGCGACGGTGATCGCTGCGTTGTCGGCGGGCAGTGCGCTCACGTTCTGGGTCGCCGGCGAACCCGCAGGCCCGACGATGGCCGGGAAGATGCCGATCGTCAGATTGCCGGAACCGTCCGCGGTTGCGTCGGCCGTCACCACGAACTGCTGCGCCACGCCCGTCGATTGCTTAGTCTCCGGGTGGACGCGGTGGACATTGGTGATGGTGAAGATGTCGCCCTTCTTCAGCGCCGCCGTACTGGCTGTCCAGCCGTCGGTCACGAGGCTGGCGCCGCTTTGCGAAGCGCCGTTGACCAGGGGCGTGCCCGCCTTGGCGCCAGGGGAGTGTGAAGGCCACAGGGTGTTCTCCATGAAGTCGAACCCGGCGGTCCGCCCCATGAAACCCTCGCGATACTGTCGCGAGAGGGTGTCGCGATCGTTGAACAGGCCCTTCAGCGCGTCCACCAGATCCATGTTGTCCTGGGTATTCAGGTTGCAGGTCCGACCGCTCAAGGGCGCGAGGTTATCCACCAGGATCTTGCGTCCATTCAGCACCTTGTTGAACGACGCGGCTGCGCCCTGGTTGTTCACCTGGTTGTTGACATCCTTGTACATCGACATGGCGTCCGCCTCGATCGTGGCGGCCAGCACGCTCATCGCGGGCTCGAGGATTCGGTCGCTGAAATCGTCGAGGCTGAGGGTCAGATCGATCGAGGTGAAGTTGAGGTCGACGCCCTTCTGATTGGCGACTTTCAGGTCGACGCTGTTCTCGAGCGTATCCTGCGCGTTCAGGGTGGGGCCACTACGGACCACATACTGGTTCGGCAGGCGCACCTTCAGGGTGTCGCCGACCTTGGCGCCCTGGCGGGCGAAGGTGTCGTCGTACTCACGGGTGATGGAACCCACGAAATTCAGTTTCTGGTGCAGCACGCGCAAGGCTTCGCGCGTCACGGCGGTGGGAGAAAGAAGCGTATTGGCCATGAAGTCTGGCGACCTTTCGGGCATGGGGACGCGCCACGGCGCCTTCGGCGACCGCTCTGGCGTCGATTGAGGGTCGAAGGCCCGCGGCGCGATCCTGGCGACCAGAGCGCGGCGAGCGGCACAAGGTGGACTCCGCCCCCATCGGCGACGGTTGGTCGATGGTCGAGCGAAGTGTCCGGTCAGCGCCGGCGCGGGTCGTACTCGACGTGGATGTGGTTCCGCGCGGGATTGTCCGGGAATGTCTCGTAGAACACCTGATAGTCGTCGCCGATCCTGCGCGCGAGATCGTCCCGGATCCGCGTCGCGGTCGAAGGCGCGATATCATTGGCCCGCAGGTCGAACGCCAGGTCGCGATAGTGCCGAGAGTCCGGTCGGTGCTTCCCGTCGCTGCCCGCGGTGATCACCGGCCGCGGTCCGCCGGCGGCCTGCCAACTATCGGATACGTCGCTCTCTATCCGGGTCATCTCCGGACGCAGCCCGCCGATCCGGGCGCCGTCCTTCACCGCGAGCACGTAGTCGTCGAGCTTGGCCCGAAGGGGCGGCAGGAAATCCGCCTGGCCGATGATTGTCGGCTCGAGGCCTTGCTCGGCGGGTCCGCCGCCCGCGGCGCGCGCCGAAGCGACCCAGGTTCGGGTCAGAAGTCGGCGGGCGTCGGCTCGAGCCAAGGCGAGAAAAGAACGTTCGTCCATCGGTCGGCTGCTCCGCGAGGTGGTCCGACCGGCAATCCTCAGTCGGTGAGGTAGACCGCCACGAAGCGCCTCCCGTTCCAGCGGAATGCGATGTCCGAGGTCTCATAATAGGTCAGGACAGGGAAAGGGTGGCGGCTCATCAGCCTGGGTTGGCATGGTGCTCGATCATCGCCCGCGCCACGGCCGCAGGCGGTCTGGTACACGCCCGCCGCCTGGACAGACAGGGTCAGGTCAATCAGCCTATCGAGCGGCTCCGACTGCAACAGGAGCGGCGGCCCGCCCCCGCCGCGCACGACGAAGACGCCAAGGCGTCGATGAGCCTTGTCGATCATCATACGTGCATGGTCGCGGCGGCCGTCACCGTCGAAATCGGCCGAGACGTCATACGCCGGGTTCGGCGGCCGATCCTCAGCCTTCGTGCCGAGTCGCGCCGCGATTGCATCGGCGTCGGCCATCGTCGCCGGGCGCCATCCCGGTGACGCGCCCTTCGCCTCCACCTCGCCGCCGCCCAAGGCCGCGGCGGCGACAAATCCCAGAACCAACGCCCTCATGGATCCCCCACGCGCTAGACAACCCATGGTGTCATTGAACGAAACGGGAACTCAAGACCTTTCCACCCTACCTCGCTCGCCGGGCTGCGTCGTTCCGACGGCGCATCCACTCGGCCGTGGCCATCTCGTCGCGAACCGCAGCGCCGGGCGCCGCGGCGCCGCTGACGGAGACAGCCGGCCGGACGGCCTGGGTCTGGGCGAGGTTGCGCCCGGCCGCCTGCTGCTTCGCCGCCTCGTCGCCAAGATGCGCCCGGTGCAGGATCAGCCACAGCCGCGGATCGGCGATCTCGCGCAGTTCGTCGAGGGTCACTCCGAAGGCCCCGGCATACTCGACCAGTTTGGCCGCGATCTCCGGCGACCAGCCCTCGATTTTCTGGGCCAGGACCTTGCCTGTTTCCACCAGTTGAGCCGCGGCGTCGCGCTCGGCCTGGAGCTGGGTCTGATGCTCGTGGTGCGCCAGGGCCCACGCGTACCGGTCTCGGACCTCCTGGGTCTGCTGGGCCTGCGCCCACAGCGTTTGCGCCTGGGCCGGATCGGCCTGGCCCAGCGCGTCCCAATCCACGGAGCCGTACATCTCGATCTGCTGGTCCAGGAGGTGCAGCTGGGCGCGATCCGAGATCTTGGCGTGCGCTGCGTGCGCCCGAGCCTCGAGGGCTCTGCGATCCTGTTCCAGCGCGCGGCGATGATCGGCGAGTTCCTGTGTTTTGCGGGTATAGTCCGCCTGCATCAGGAAGGCGCCCTTCAACGCCTTGGGGATCTGATAGAATTGGCCCTGGTGCTCGACTTCCTCGGTGTCGTCCAGAGGCGCCTCGGCCTCAGCCGCGTCGGTCATCCCGGCCTCGGCGACTTCCGGATCGTCGGCCAGGTTCAGGTCCGCGCCCGGATTGGTCGCTTGGTTGTTCGTCATGCTGTCCTCTGGAGGTTGGAGCGCGGCCAGCCGGCCGCGGACGCACGCTAACGCTGCGGCGATCGATGGGTCGGTCAGGATTGGGAATTCGTGGTCGGCGTCAGCGCCGCCAGCCGGCGGACGCAACTTCCGACGTTGAGGAAATCCTACCGAAATCCCGCGAGATAGTCAAGAACAAAAAGGGAACAATGCCGCCTATTCGGCGGCACAGTAGCTGATCGGCGTTCCTCTGAACCGCTCGGCGATCTCGGAAGATTCAGCCTTGCCCTTGAATACGCGCAGCTCGGTCCCCGCCCATTCGAGGCGCGACGCCCGGCGTTTCAGAAGGGCGGCGCGATCTCGGTTGTCGTCGAAGGGCGCCTTCGCATCGGCGATCAGCAACCAGGTGGTCCCGGAGGTGGTTGCGCCGCAGTCCAGATAGACGAGCGCCGCCCGGCGCCGCCCATCAGGAGAAACCTTCTCATCGATGACCTCACGGGCGCAGACCGATGCCAGTTCATGAACGCCGACCGCCAAATAGGCCCCATAGGCGAGGGCCAAGGCGCACACCACACCCGCCGCGATCCATCCGAGTCTAGCGTTGGTCATGGTATCGCGCCCCTTCCTCGATCCAGAACTGGTCCACTGGATCGTCCCCGTATGATCCGGCCCCCAGGAACGGAGCTAGATGCGGGCCAGGTTGGCCCCACTCCGACTGCGTCGTCCGATCCCGCAACTGAGCCCGCCCCGCTTCCTGGTCCAGGATGGCGGTCGGAAAGCCGATCTCGCGACCGGTCGCGCCGTAGTTGAAGTTCCCGAACGCCTCCCACTTGGGATCGAGTCGCTTGTAGTCCCAAGGCGCCCCCTTGGGCACGATCTGTCGAAACCAGATCGGACCCTTTCCCGTCGCCATCGCGATGTTGGCGTCGACGCTGGCGTCCGGGGGGCCAGGCGGCGTCACCACTGGCCCCGTCCGCGCCGCCGTGCGCCCGGTCTCATAGCCCGGCCGCAGGCTCGCGATCGGCGCGCCACGGTCATCGATCCTGAGACTTGCACCCGGCAGCTCGACGATATCGCCGGCCTGCAGATGCGACAGGTCCGCCCTCTTCATCCTGGCCGGCTCGCCCTGGCGCAGATCATAGGTCAGCGGTCCCGGCGGATAGGCCGACATGGCCTGGCTGAATGGGTCGGTCGCAGAGACCGCCGGCAGGAAGGCGCGCAGGCCTTGCCAGATCATCGTCTTCGCCTCCCGCCGCGCGGCGTCGAGGTTCGTCTCAGCCGGCATGGCGGCGTCCCTCAGGTCCACGATCATCGGCGGCCGTCGCGCGCATCCGTTCGGTCTGCGCCTCGAACGCCGCGATCTCCAAACGGCGCGCCTCGTTGGCGCGATCCTGTTCAAGCCCGGCGATCTTGCCGGCTGCGGCCTGCAGGGCCTGGGCCAGCTTGGCGATCTGCGCCTTGGCCGCGTCGAGCTCGGGCGAGCCCGGCTTCAGCTCCGCCGGCAGCATGGCCGCCAGCCGCCCGGCGATCTCGTCGGCGCCCGGCCAGTCCAGGTTCTTCGCCAGCAGGTCGCCCATGATCGGCGCCGCTTGGGGATAAGCCCGGATCAGCTCGATCATCTGGGTCGCCGCCTCTTCGCGCCGAGAGGTGAAGGACGGGCCCGACTTCACAGTCAGGTCGTACTTGCCGACGGTCAGGTCGTAGATCTTCTCGATCTTGCGCGCTTGGCTCTCCTTGTCCGGGCCGGGCGCCTGGAGTTTCTGGTTCACGGGCGCCAGCTGCGCGTCGCCGCTCGGTCCCAGCACCCGCACGACCCGCGGCGCAGAATAGACCTTGGGGATCAGGTCGATCAGGATCCGGCCGGCGTGGCGGATCGCCCGGCTGAGATTGTCGATATAGTGGAAGGTCGAGACGTCACCTTCGCGCTGCCGCGCCATGATCGCGCGTCCGGAGGTCTCGTTGGACCGCGCGCCAAGCGAGGCGTCGTACAGGCCCATGATCGACTTCATGTCGTCCGCGGCGTTCAGCGCCTCCTGGATCGCGCCCGCCGGCACGCCGCCGAAACCCTGGCGCTGGGGCGGCTCGGGTCCGTCATACTCGATATAGGCGTGGGTCTGGACATTGGCTGTCGCCCACTTCGTCGCGTCGGTTTCGAACGCCCCCTTGCGGCCGATGAACGGCGCCTTGGGCGCCAGCGCCACCAGCTCGGTCGAGGTCGTGCGCCAGTAGTTGAACATCCGCTGCGGGTCCTTGGCGTCGCGCACCAGGCTCCTCAGCCGACGTTTGCCGTCGACGTGCAGCTCCTCGCCATAGACCGGCACGATCGGGATGTATTTGCCCGCCCAGTCCACGGTCTCCAGCACCTCCGCCCCGGTCAGGACGCGCTGAGTCACTTTGTGCGATGCGACCATCCGCGGCTGGCCGATGACGCTGACGCCCAGGGCGTCGAACATCGCCTTCTGCGCGCGATAGACCCCCTCTTCCACCACCTGGCCGTCCGACAGCGCCAGGATGGTCCGCGTGGCCGCTTCCCGTCGCCAGTATTCGGCCACCATCACCCGGTCGCCGTCCATCCAGGTCCCGGGAAGTCCGCCATAGGCCTCGGCCTGCCAGTCCACCGCCTGCGCCCCCTTCCAGCGGGCCTCGAAGGCGGCCCTGGGCAGGCTGTCGACCACGAAGGCGGTGTTCCAGTCGGAGCTGTCGGCCGCGGTCGAATGAGGATCGCCATAGATCGAGAACGGGTCCGCCACCCGCTCGATCACCAGATCCTGGTCGAAGCCGTCGTCCCGGGCGTAGCGCGTATTGATCCGGAAGTAGCCGAACCCGCCGGTGACCGCGAAGTCGAGCGCGGTATCGTAGGCGACCTCCGCGTCCGAGGACTGCTCGATGTTGCGGATCAGTCCGTTCAGGATCTCCGCCGTCTCCGGATCGGCCGCGTCGTCCACCGGATGGCAGACGATCGAAGGCTTGTTCTGCCGCGCGTCGTTGACGACCTGGCGGATGAAGGCCGGCAGCCGGTTGATCGTCAGGCAGGGCCGGCCGTCCAGCTCGCGGTCGCGCCGAACCTTTTCTGGCCACTGCTCGCCCAGGCGGGCGAAGCGAATGTCGTCGACCGCGGCCAGCCGGTTCTCGGCCTCGCAGTCGCGCGCCAGGTCGAACGCCTCGCGGGCGTCCTTCAGGATGTCTTCGTTTTTCATGCAGGCCTCTCGGGGCGCTCGCCCTGCGACGCGCCAGTATCGGTCTCGCTCAGGCGTCGGCGCGCGTCGCGGGTCAATCCAGGCAGGATTTGTCGGCCGGCGGCGTCGTGACCCGCGCCTTCGGCGTGAAGGGACCCGCGAGCGGAACGTCGTCATAGAACATGCAGCGGCCTAGGGCGGAACCTCCGTTCGCCGGGGCATATGCCAGGTCGGCCACCAGCCAGATGCGATCGGACGTCATGCGCCGCACCCTCGTCAGCGACCACATCACCTCATGGCGAGCCGGCGCCTGGCGACCGGCCTCCAGATTGATCCAGCCCTGCAAGGCTTGTGGCTTCTGCGCGGGATGCTTCAGGTCGTAGATCAGGATCTCGGCCCGGTTCGGGCCCGGCAGGTTCTGGACGACCAGGAAGCGTTCGTCGGAGCTCCAGTACAGATAGGCGTCCCGTGTCACCTTGAAGGCTAGGCGTGGCCTGGCGCTTCCACCCCCCATCACCTCCATCACCGCGTTCTCGTCGGGGTCGCCGGGCGCCGCGCGAAGACTGACGCGCCAATGGCAGCTCGGCGACCGGAATTGCCGCCGCTCGGAGGTATGCACGTGGACGCCCCCGGGCTCCGGCCCTGAGTTCGGCGGCCTGGGCGCGCCACAGGGTCCATGCGAGGCCAGGTTCGGCGCGGCGGCCAATGCGCCGGCGGCCAGGAGCGCTGCGATCATCGTGTCGTCCATCCCGCCGGGCACGCCGCGCCGATGTCTGCGGGGAAGCTGATGGTTGTCGGAAATCGGACCCGGCCGAACCTGCGGGCGCTGCGGTTGTCGGGCCAGCGATAGATGTCGAAGGCGACGCCCGGCGTCCCGCGCACGTTCGCATCGCCGATGTCCGACACGGAATAAGGTCCGGAGGGGCCGCGGGTGTCGGCCACCCTCCCGCCGTCCTGCGGAGATATCGCGATCTGCCCGCCGTACTGGCGCAGCTTGGCCTTGTTCAGGCCGAGGAAGCCGGGCTGCACGGCGACCGTCCCTGGCGTCCCGCCTCGGATCGAATATCGCCCGTGTTCCGAATAGAGCGCACCCATCCCCTGCGCCTGCTTGTCGTCCACCGCCGTGTAGGTCGCCGGCCCTTCGCAATGGGTCATCCTGACGAGGGCCGGAGCTTGGGCCACGTCGGCTGCGGGCTCGCTCAGCGCTTGCCAAGCCCGCTGGTCCCTTTCCTGGCGCGCCTGCGCCAGGTCTTCGGTCCGGCGGCGGAACCATCGCGCCAAGGCGCCGTCCTCGTCGAACGTCACGGCCATCGAATCCTCCCATCGGTCGCCGGATTCCGGGGCCGCATACAGGCCTAGGTTGAATAGCCCGGCAATTGGAACAAATAAAGAACTTTCGCGCCCTGCCGCGCGGCCTAGCCCATCCAGCTCAGCCGCTCGCCCTCGCGTCGCGCCGCCGTCCTAGGCGCGGACGCGCCGCGCCGGTTCGCGGCGAACTCGCCGAAGGCGTCGGCGCCGTGGCTCGCAGCGTCGTGCAGCGGCCCCACAAAGCTGCGAGTGGCCGAGCTCCAGCGCTTGCGATAGGCCCTCAGCCGGT
>CAMFIW010000027.1 GCA_945952355.1 uncultured Phenylobacterium sp.
GCCTTGAAGCGCTCGGCGTCGGCGGCCAGGCGCTCGGGCGTCACCCGATGCGGCGAGCCGGTGATCGACAGCACGTTGTCACCCTGCGTCCGGTCATGGCGCGGCGCCACGACGAGGTCGAAGGGGCTGGTGGGCATGCGCGGGTCCTGTGTCTGGACGACCAGGGTTCCGCCCTTCGACCAGCCGCGCAGGCGGATCGACAGCGGGATCGTGGCGCGGCCGGTGGCGATCCAGATGTCCGGCCACGGGGGGGCGATGTCGCTGCCGGGCGCGAGCGACTTCAGGGGTAGGGGGTTGAGAAACCACGGCAGGCGGCCAATGCGCCCCTTCCAGGCGATGGTCTTGACCTCGATCCGCGCCGGGCGGCGGCGCGCCACGGCCTCGGCCAGGCCCAGGGCCGGCATGGCGTTGCCGGCCCGGCCGTCGGACACGGCCCAGATGACGAGCGGTCGGTCATTCGCCAAGGGGCCGTTCCGATTCAGGCAGCAGGGTTCGAGGGCGGACGCGACCACTCGCGCCCAGCCCCGTCAACCGGGTTGCTAAGGTCAGCCGGCGGCTAGATCCACTCGACCTTGAGGATCTCGTAGGCCTTCACGCCGCCGGGGGTGTTCACCTCGACCACGTCGCCGGTCTCCTTGCCGATCATCGCGCGCGCGATGGGGGAGGCGATGGAGATCTTGCCCGACTTCACGTCGGCCTCGTGCTCGCCCACGATCTGATAGCGGGCTTCGTCCTCGGTATCCTCGTCGACCACGGATACGGTGGCGCCGAATTTCACCTGGGTGCCGGAGAGCTTGGTGACGTCGATCACCTGGGCGCGGGCCATCTTGTCTTCGATGTCGGCGATCTGGCCTTCGATCCAGCCCTGACGCTCCTTGGCGGCATGATACTCGGCGTTCTCGGAGAGATCGCCATGCGCGCGCGCCTCGGCGATCGCGGCGATCACCGCCGGCCGCTCAAGGGTCTTCAAACGCTTCAAGTCATCGTCGAGGGCTTGATAGCCCCCGGCGGTCATCGGGACTTTTTCCATAGCAGGTGGGACTCGGGTTCGCCCTTGGGTTCGTGTTCCGGCCGCGGGCGCAGGCGTCCGGGGGCGTCGACAATAGGCGCTGAGGCTCGAAAACTCAAGGGGTGCGGTGCAGCAATGACCTCGGGGGAGGCTCTGCCGCGGCGCGGAATCGGCGCTAGATGACGGTTCGATGACCACCGCGCAAATCGCCTCGATCATGATCGTCACGTCCGGCGCGGCGCATGCGGTGGTCAATGCGATCCTGAAATCCGGCAAGGACAAGATGTCCTCGCGGGCCCTGATGGACGGCTTTTCGGCTTTGATCCTGCTGCCCTTCGCCTTCGTCGTGCCGCTGCCGCACGCCGCCTGGGGCTGGCTTGTGGTCTCTGGCTTCGTCCACTTCGGCTACCTGTTCTGCCTGATCCGCGCCTTCGAGAACGCCGACATGACCGTGGCCTATCCGATCGCCCGCGGCGTCGCCCCCGCCCTGGCGGCCGTCGGCGCGGTCGGCGTGTTCGGCGAGCCGATCACTGCGACCACCATCGTCGGCGCGGCCCTGGTCAGCCTGGGGGTGATGACGGTGGGCCTCGGGCGACATGTCGAGCGCCGCGCGCTCGCCTGGGCCCTGGCCTGCGGCGTACTGATCGCCCTCTATACGGTGGTCGACGCCCAGGGCGTCCGCGCCGCGCCCACCGCGCCGAGCTATATCGTCTGGATCTACCTGATCGACGGCCTCGTGATCGGGGCGATCTTCGCCCTCTGGCGCGGGCCGCGTTTCCTGGTCGCCGCCGGGCGGGAGTGGAAGGCGGGCCTCGCCGCCGGGGCCTTCTCCATCGTCACCTACGGCCTGGCCCTCTGGGCTTTCCGTATCGCGGACACCCCGCGCCTGGCGGCCCTGCGCGAGACCTCGATCCTGTTCGCGGTCGGGATCGCGGTGATATTCCTGAAGGAGCGGCTGACCGCCGGACGGATCGTCGGCATAAGCCTTATCGCCGGCGGCGCCGTGACCCTGCTGGCGGCGGGCTGAGTCTCGGGGACCAGTCGAACATCTCGTGGCTCCCCGCCGCGTCGGCGAGCGAGTGCTTCGCGCCGTCCGCGAAACCCAGGAGGCCGCGCCGCTGGCGGCGCGGCGGCCGGGCTCCTAGATTGGCGGCTCAGGTTACGCACGGAGTTCCCATGGCCGCGCCCCGCATCACCCTCTACCACTCGCCGGCAAGCCGGGCCTTCACCGCCTACTGGCTGCTCGAGGAACTGGGCGTGCCATTCAAGGTCGAGACGGTCGACATCCGCAAGGGCGAGCAGAAGAGCCCTGAGTATCTGAAGCTCAACCCGTCGGGAAAGGTGCCGACCATCACCGACGGCAAGGTGGTGGTCAGCGAGAACCCGGCCATCGGCATCTATCTCGCCGACCGCTACGGCTATGGTTCGTTGGCGCCCAAGCTCGACGATCCGGACCGCGGACCCTACCTGAAATGGATGGTCTATTCGACGGCCGTGGCCGACCCCGTGATCACTCTGCACGCCCAGAAGATCGACGTGCCCGGCTTCGGGGTCAGCTTCGGCGCCTATGACGACATGGTCCGCGTGCTCTCGACCCACCTGAAGGGGCGCAAGTACCTGTTGGGCGACCGCTTCACCGCCGCCGACGTGGTGCTGGGCGCGACCATCTCCTTCGCCCTCTACAACAAGACCCTGCCGCCGGAGCCGGCGCTGGCCGACTACAACACCCGCCTCACCCACCGCGAGGCCTATCACCGCGCCTCGGACGCCACCTGGCCCGCGCACCTGTTCGGGCCGGCGGGCAATTAGGCCGCTCAGGAGGTCGGCGTCACCGGCTGGGGCTGCGGTGTGGTCGCCGGGGTTCCGGGCGGCGCCAGCGTTTCAATCGCCGGCGGCGGCGGGAGGGGCGCCGGCGGGCCCGGCGGGATGGCGCTGACCGGCAGGCGCTTCACCGCCACACCCATCACACCTTTCCAGAGTTCGGCCGGCGCCATGCCGCCGGTGATCCGGCCCATGGGCTGGGCGTCGTCGCGGCCCATCCAGACCACGGTGGCGAGGTTGCCGGTATAGCCGGCGAACCAGGCGTCCTTGTAGTCCGAGGTGGTGCCGGTCTTGCCGGCCACGTCGTAACCGGGCAGGGCGGCGCGGGTCCCGGTCCCCTGGGTGATCACCGTGCGCAGCATCAGGTTCAGCTCGCTGAGCGGCGGATTGGCGATGGCCGGGACCGGCGGGCTCGGGCGGCGCTGGTAGAGCACCTGGCCGCCGGCCGTACGGATCCGCTCCAGGCCATAGACGGCCACCCGGTTGCCGCCGTTGCCGAAGGCCGCATAGGCCTGGGCCATTTCCAGCGGGGTGACCAGGGTCGTGCCGAGCGCCATGGCCGGGTCGGTGTTGACGGTGGAGACGATGCCCACGCGCCGTGCGGTCGCCGCCACGTTCGGGCGTCCCACCTCGTCGGCCAGACGCGCCGCCACGGTGTTGATCGAATGCGCCAGGGCCTGCTGTAGGGTGATCGGCCCCAAATAGCCCGGCTCATAGTTGCTGGGCGTCCAGCCGTTGATGGTCACTGGCTCATCGACCACCGGCGTGTCGGGCGTGCGGCCGGCCTCCAGGGCGGTCAGATAGACGAACGGTTTCCAGGACGAACCCGCCTGGCGGTGCGCGTCCACCGCGCGGTTGAAGGGCTGGGTCGCATAGTCCGTGCCGCCCACCAGCGCGCGGATCGCCCCCTGGCCGTCGACGCTGACCACCGCGGCCTGGCCGGACTTCACATAGCGCGCCACCACCGCCTTGGCGGTGTCCGAGGCCGAGGCCTCCAGCTTCAGGTCGAGGGTGGTGTCGACGATCAGGTCCTGCCGCGGCGTCCCGACGCGGGCGCGGGTCTGGCCGTCCAGCCAGTCGATGAAATACTGCGCCGGGGCGTTCAGCGCGGTCTGGTAGACCTTGGGCTTCTCGGCGAGGGCCTTCGACTTCTGCTTGGCGGTGATCACCCCGGTCTCAGCCATGGCGTCGAGCACCAGCTTGGTGCGCTCGGCCGAACGCTCGGGCTCCAGGGCCGGATTGTAGTTGGTCGGCGACTTCATAACGCCCGCCAGCATGGCGGCCTCGCGGACGCTCAGCTTGGCGGCGGATTTGCCGAAATAGCGCTGTGACGCCGCCTCGATGCCATAGGCGCCCGACCCGAAATAGACCCGGCTGAGATACAGGCCGAGGATCTGCTTCTTGGAATAGGTCCGCTCCAGCTGGATCGCGTAGAGCAGCTCGTTGGCCTTCCGCTCCAGGGTGCGGTCGGAGCTCAGATAGAGATTGCGCGCCAGCTGCTGGGTGATGGTCGAGGCGCCCTGGCGCTTGCCGTCGGTCACGTCGGCCACGATGGCGCGCGCGATCCCCATCGGGTCGAAGCCGGTGTGCTCGTAGAACCGCCGGTCCTCGATGGCCACGAAGGCGCCGGGCACGTAGGGCGGCAGGCGGGCTAGGTCGACCGGCGGCGCATAGCGCCCGCCACGCACGCCCAGAACCGCGCCGGTGCGGTCGACATAGGTGATCTGGGCGTCCCGCTGGATCGGGGGCAGGGCGGGAAGTTCGGGAACCTTGGGCAGATCGGGGAGCACCCCGCTCAGGGACACCGCCGCCAGAAGACCGATCACGCAAGCCTCTCCAGAATGACGTCCCCCGCGCGGGGTTCTGGAGCCTGCGGCCCGTTAATCCAAGATAATTCGCGGTAATCTGGGGCTCAGTCGCTCTCGCTCACGATGCAGCCGGCCAGCTCCGCGGCGTCGGGCGCCTCGTAGACCCCGTCCATGAAGTCGAACATCTGCGGGGTCACGACGATGGCGAAGGTCTCGCCCTTCACCTCGTTTCGCTCCAGCACCCGGGCGCGCCGCACCTCGCGCGGGGCGGTGACGTGGTGGAACTGGATCGGCAGCTCGACCACCCGCGCGATCTCGGCCACCCGCGCCCGGTCGGACCGGCGCATTAGCCCGAGGTCCAGCACCACCGAGGTCCCGGCCGCGATGGTCGCCGCGGCGGTGGACCAGATCTGCGCCTCGCAGCGCGCGACCCGGTCCATCATCCACTCGAACTCCAGCGGGTCGGGCATGTCGGCAGAGAACAGCCGCGCCATCCAGTCGTCGATCGAGAAGTGGACCGCCGGCGTGCGGCGGGCCAGTTCCCTGGCATAGGTGGACTTGCCGGCGCCGGAGGGGCCGAAGACGACGTGCAGGATGGGGCTCATGGGGCTCCTGCTACTTCACCGTCAGCCCGCCGTCGATCACCAGCTCGGCGCCGGTGACATAGCGGCTCTCCTCGCTGGCCAGCCAGAGCACGCCGTTGGCGATGTCCTCGGGATAGCCCTTCTTGCCAAGGGGCACGCCCTCGGCGGTCATCGCGTCCAGCACCTGGGCCCGCGGCGGGCGCGCATTGTCGCCCGGCTCGCCGGTGCCCATGATGGTGTCCCAGATCGGGGTTTCGATGATGCCCGGATGCACGGAGTTCACCCGGATGCCGTCCTTGGCGTTGGCGCACTCCATGGCCACAGACTTGGTGAACAACCGCACCCCGCCCTTGGTCGCGCAATAGCCGGCCAGGATCGCCGAGCCCTTCAGTCCCGCCACCGACGACATGTTGATGATCGAGCCGCCGCTGGGCTCGGCGCGCATCAGCGGGATCGAGTGCTTCACGCCCAGGAACACGCCGTCGAGATTGATCGCCGTCTGCCGCTGGAAGTCCGACAAAGTCATGTCCAGCACCGAGCCGGAAATGCCGATCCCGGCGTTGTTGACCAGGATGTCGAGCCGGCCATGCTTGGCCTTGATGGCGGCGGCCACGTCGATCCAGGCCTGCTCGGAGGTGACGTCGTGGTGCATGTGCCAGGCCTTGCCGCCCATGCCCTCGATGGCGGCCACCACCTGGGCGCCCTTGTCGTCCTGAAGGTCGGTGACCACCACGGTCGCGCCTTCCTGCGCCAACCGCTCGGCGCAGCCGCGCCCGATGCCGCTCGCCCCGCCGGTGACCAGCGCGACCTTCCCCTCGACCCGACCCGCCATGACGCTCTCTCCCTTATCAGCGTTCAGTTAGGGCAGATGCGTAGCCGAACGACCACGGCTTGCACAGCGTCTTTCCTCCCTCGCGGAGCGGAGGACGGCGACTGCCCTAAAGGGGGGAGGGGCCGCCTCAGGCTCCGCGTCCGGCCTCGCCCCCAACCACCGCGCTGGCGCGCGGTCTCCCTCCCTCGTAGACGGGGTAGGAAGGAGATTCCAGGCATGGAGATCACGATCCGCCCTTGCAGTCCTGAGGACGCCGAGGCCCTGTCGCTGGTGGCCCAGGCCACTTTCCTTCAGACCTATGCGGACGAGTTACCCCTGGAGGACATGCTCGAATATTGCCGGACGCGGAACGGTGTGGACCTTCACCGCGATTGGCTGGCGCGGCCGGACCATCGGTTCTGGATCGCAGAATTGGCCTCCACCCGCACACCGGTCGGGTTCTCGATGCTGGCTCCGCCCGACCTCGGCATCGACACGGAACCCGGCGACGTCGAACTGCGCCGCATCTATCTGCTGCACCGCTTCCATGGCGGCGGGACGGGTGCGCGACTTCTGAACGTCGCGCTACGGAGCGCACGCGACGCGGGCCACGCGCGATTGCTGCTCAGCGTGTTCACGAAGAACCCGAGCGCAATCGCCTTCTACGCCCGCCAGGGCTTCACCCAGGCGGGCGTGAGGAAGTTCCGGGTCGGCTCGAACGACTACGACGATCTGGTCCTGGCGCGCGGCCTGGACTAGCGCGTCCTTAGCTGTTCCAGCCCACCTTGCCGTCGGCCGTCATCAGGCCGATCAGCATGGCCAGGCCGAGCGCGACGATGATTCCCACCACGAGAAGGTCGGTGGCGTTCTCGAAGCGTTCGAGCAGATGCTTCTTGTGGTGATGGACCTCGGTCTCGTGGCCGGTTTCCGTGGGCATGACGCATTCCCTCGCATTCGGATTGGAGGGCCCAGTCCAGAGGGCTGGGAGCCTCGAACGCCGGACTGCGACAGGCGTCTCGAGGGGCGTGACCCCGGGGGATTCAAGGGGCCCGAGGTGCGCGCCCTTCGCGCCCGACGAAGCCAGGCACTGCGTCGACTGTGCGCTCGGGACGGCCATCGGTCAATGTTTTGACGCCGACGTCATTTTTGCGCGACGCAGGGCCCTCCTCCTGGCGGCGGCCATGGAGGACGCCTCCCCGCGCCGCCCAGGCTTGGGGATCCGCGGACTTCGCGCTATAGAGCCGCCCATGGCCCACGCCGCGACCTTCGCAGTTTATCGCCAGCCGAGCGCCCCGCGCGCTTTCGGCGGCCGAGGTCTGCGCGTCTCCGGATAGTCGCTGGGACCGCTTGGCTGTTCCCGCACGCCCGGGGACGTAAAGCCCAAGCTCTCATCTCTGACATCCAGCGACCCGAAAGGCCGCCAATGCTTTCCCTCTACCAAGCCAACGGGCTGGTCCATTGGACCGAGCGCGACATCCGCCTGCGCGACATGATGCGCGACCACTTCGCCGGGGAGGTTTCCGCTTTCCTGAAATCCACCAATCCCGCCTGGGACATCCGCCGGATCGAAGCTCCGCTGCTGACCCCGCGCGAGCTGATCTCGGCGGCCTATGGGCCGGACGACGTGTTCGTGCAGGCCCGCCGCTCCGAGCACGACCATGAGCTGGGGCTGCGGCCCGAGGCCACGGCGTCGACCTACGCGTACATGCAGCACCGGCTGAACGGCCATGAGCGGGTTCGCCTGCCGCTCTGCGTCTGGCAGGCGGGCAAGTCCTTCCGGCGCGAGCAGGACCAGCCCACCAAGCACGTCCGACTGAAGGAGTTCTGGCAGATGGAGTTCCAGTGCGCCTTCACCGCCGACACCGCCAACGACTACCACGCCGCCTGTCTCGAGCCGGTGCGCCGGATGATCGGGGCCATGACCCGGCTGCCCAGCCGCGTCGCGCCGTCCGACCGCCTGCCGGCCTATTCGCAGGTGACCATGGATGTGGAGGTCGACAACGGCGACAAATGGATGGAGATCGCATCGATATCCCGGCGCACGGACTTCCCACAGACGGCGCGGGTGAAGGGGAAGGGCGGCGAGGTCCGTGAGCTCGACATCCTCGTGCTGGAGATCGCCATCGGCCTCGACCGATGCGTCTACAATTGGCGGCAGGCCGAGGGGCTGGAGACCTAGAGGTCCATCCTCGCGCTGATCGTCCGAAGCGCCTCGCGGGCGCGGATGTCGATCAGCGCCTCGGTCTCAGGCCGTCGCGCGCGGATCTGCTGTGGGGTGTGGCCCGTCGCGGCCTTCAGGAAACGGCGGAAGCTTCTGGCGTCGGAATAGCCGAGCTCGGCGGCGACCGCCTCGACGCTGTCGTCGCCGGCCCGCAGCCGCGCCTCCGCCAGGGCCGCCAGCTCGCGCCTGCGTGTGTCGCGGAAGCCGCCGCCTTGGTCCTGCAGCCGGCGTCTCAGGGTGTTGGCGCTGGTCCCGGCGTCGCGCACCAGGTCGGCGAAGCGCACGAACCCCGTCTCGCCGAGATAGGCGGCGGGCGACGCCTCGGCGCGCCCGCTCACGAAGGCCAGCCAGGGCTGGTGGCAGTCCCACAGGAGGTTGTCGCCCGCGCGCACCGCCGGCGCCCGGGCGAGCGCGCGGCGGGGGAACCGAAACGAGGTCGCCGCGCCGTATCGCGCCGGTCCCCCGATCGCCCAGTGCCTCTGGCCGAGCGCGAAATGGGTCGGGTCGCGAAGGACCACCTCCGACACCCGCGGCGGGCGACCGAGGAAATAGACGCACTGGATGTACATCCAGATCAGGAAGTTCTCCTCCAGATAGGCGGCGTCATGCTCGTCCTGTGTCTCCATGTGGACGCTGAGCACGGCGCTTTCCTGCTCGGTCGCCAGCGCCACGTGCACGGCGCGCGAGGCCATGGCGTAGAGCCGCCCGATCGCCAGGATCGCGCTTTCCAGGTTGGCGCTGCCCAGCGCCATGCGCAGGCCGATCACCGGATAGGCGACGCCCATCCCCGACCGCCCCAGGCCGTGGGTCGCGTCCTCCAGGGCCAGGACCGTGTTCATGCACAGAAGCACCCGCTGGGCCGGAGTGATGACGCCGTCTTGGGGCCCGATCAGAGCGCCTTCGAGCAGGCCCTCAAGCCGCACGCCCTGGCGCACCGCGCCGGCGGTGTGGCGCTCGACCCAATCGAACGGAAACGCCGCATAGGTCATTCCGGGGCTCCGGCGGCTCAGCTGTCGGTTCCATATGTAGTCGAAGGCGGCCGCGCCGCCACCGGCGCGGCGACTGCGCAAACTGTCCCCCTGCCGCTGCGCGACCGGTCATTTCCGGGCCGCTCGCGCGATGCTGTTAAGGGTGTGGGCCGACCCAACGCATCCCACAGGGAAACTCATGACAGACCAAAGCCCCCGCCTGCGCCGCCCCGAACTGGAAGCGGCCTTCGACTACATGGCCGGCCTCACCGCCCAGGTCGACTTCACCGGCCTCACCGATCCGAAGGAGATGTGGCTCGCCGCCATGCGTGGGACCCTGCCGCACTATGGCGCGCTCGGCCGCGAGGTGAGCCTCGACGGCGTCGCTTTCACACCCATCACCGCGAACGGCGTCGCCTGCGAATGGGTCGTGGCCGAGGGCGCGAGCCCGACACGGCGCATCGTCTACATCCACGGTGGCGGCTGGGCCGGCGGTTCGCCGCTCGACTACCGCCCCTTGTCGGCGACGCTCGCCCGCATGACCGGCGCCAGCATCCTGATGGTCGACTACCGCCTCGCGCCCGCCCACCGCTATCCCGCGGGCCTCGACGACTGTGTGTCGGCCTATGAATGGGCCCTGGCCAACGGACCGTCCGGCCCCGCGCCCGCGGAGCACATCAGCGTCGTGGGCGACTCCGCCGGCGGCAATCTCTCGGCGGCCACCTGCGTGCGCCTGGCGACCACGGGCGGACGCCTGCCCGACCGCCTGGCCCTGGTGGCCGGCACGCTGGACAACGTCTCGATGGACAAGCGCATCGGCCTCGACGACCCGATCTGCACCCCCGAGGCGCTGGCGCTGTCGGTCGAGTTCTACCTGCCGCCCGGCCAGAGCGCCGCCGATCCGGAGATCTCGCCGGTCTTCGCCCCCGACGTGGTGCTGGCCAAGTTCCCGCCGACCCTGATCCAGGTCAGCACGATCGAGTCTCTCGCCTATGACAGCAAGGCCTTCGCGGCCCGGCTCGAAGCGGTCGGCGTGCGCGTGAACCTCGCCCTGTGGCCAGACCTGCCGCACGTCTGGCACGCCTTCCTCGGCCACTTTCCGGAGGCCCGCGAGGCGCTGGCCGAGATCGCCGACTTCGTGCGCCGACCCTAGCCCTAGTCTTCGGCGTCGCCCGGGTCGACGGCCCGGGCGACCAGGTCGCGCCAGGTCGGATCGGTGTCGTCCACCAGGTCGACGTCCTCCAGCAGCGCCACGGCCGCCTCGCCATCCGGCAGGATCAGGCCCAGCACCTCCATCTCGACGCCCTCGGCGTTGCGGTGGCTCTCGGCCTGGACGGCGATCGCCGGCTGCTCGCCGTCGTCCTCCCACCAGATCACCGGCTGGGGCAGGTCCATCTCGATCGGCCGCCCGTCGAAGGTGTCGTCCAGCGCGAAGACCGCGCGCTTCTCGCGCACGTCGTCCAGGGTCGCCACCCGGCCCGCGAAGGCCGGCAGGCGCGCCCAGTCGTCGACGTCGAAGCCGCCGCCGTCCTCGTCGTCAGGCGTGAGGCCCTCCATTCAGGCGTAGGACTGCAGCGGGCGGACCTCCAGGGGGCCCTGGGCCGTCGCCGCGATCGCCTGGGCCGCCGCCAGCGCGCCGGCCGTCGTGGTGAAATAGGGGATCTTCATCATCAGGGCCGAGCGGCGGATCTCGTAGCTGTCGGCCAGCGACTGCTTGCCCTCGGTGGTGTTGAACACCAACTGGACCTCGCCGTTCTTCATGGCGTCGACGATGTGCGGGCGACCCTCCAGCACCTTCTTCACCTGCTCCACCGGAATGCCCTCGGCGGCCAGGAAGGCGGCCGTGCCGCTGGTCGCCAGGATGCGGAACCCGCCGGCCACCATCAGCTTCACCGGCTCCAGGATCCAGGCCTTGTCGGCGTCTTTCACCGAGACGAACACGCGGCCCTCCGTAGGCAGCTTCACGCCGCCGCCGAGCTGGCTCTTGGCGAAGGCCCGCGCGAAGGCCGGGGCGGGGCTTTCGCCTGGGCGGATCCAGTCGAGACCCATCACCTCGCCGGTCGAACGCATCTCCGGGCCCAGCACCGTGTCGACCCCGGCGAAGCGGGCGAACGGGAACACCGCCTCCTTCACGGCGATGTGGTCGTAGGGCTTCTCGGCCAGGCCGAAGCCCGCGAGGGACTCGCCCGCCATCACCTTGGCCGCGATGGCCGCCAGCGGCTGGCCGATGGTCTTGGCCACGAACGGCACCGTGCGACTGGCGCGCGGATTGACCTCCAGCACGTAGATGCGGGGGGTCTCGGAGTGCGGCTCCTCGATGGCGAACTGCACATTCATCAGGCCGCGCACCTTCAGCGCGAAGGCCATGGCCTCGGTCTGGCGCTTCAGCTCGGCGATCGTCTCCGGCTTCAGCGAGAACGGCGGCAGGGAGCAGGCGCTGTCGCCCGAGTGCACGCCGGCCTCCTCGATGTGCTCCATCACGCCGGCCACGAACACGGTCTTGCCGTCGCACAGGGCGTCGACGTCCACCTCGGTGGCGCGGGAGAGGTACTGGTCGATCAGCACCGGGCTGTCGCCGCTCACCTGCACGGCGGTGCGGATGTAGCGATCGAGCTGCTCGTCGTCGCGGACGATCTCCATGGCCCGGCCGCCCAGCACGTAGGAGGGCCGGATCACCACCGGATAGCCGACCTTGTGCGCGCCCTCGAAGGCCTCGTCGCGGCTGCGGGCGATGGCGTTCACCGGCTGGGCGATCTCCAGCCTGTGCAGCAGCTGCTGGAAGCGCTCGCGGTCCTCCGCCAGGTCGATGGCGTCCGGGCTCGTGCCCAGGATCGGGATGCCGGCGTCCTCCAGCGGCTGGGCGAGCTTCAGCGGGGTCTGGCCGCCGAACTGCACGATCACGCCCAGCAGGGTCCCCTTGGACTGCTCGACATGGATCAGCTCCAGCACGTCCTCGGCCGTCAGCGGCTCGAAGTAGAGGCGGTCGGAGGTGTCGTAGTCGGTGGAAACGGTCTCCGGGTTGCAGTTCACCATGATCGACTCCACGCCGATCTGGTCGAGCGCGAAGGCCGCGTGGCAGCAGCAGTAGTCGAACTCGATCCCCTGGCCGATCCGGTTCGGGCCGCCGCCCAGGATGATCGCCTTCTTCGCCGAGGACGGATCGCTCTCGCAGTCCGGCTGCTGGCCCAGCGCCCCGGTCTCGTAGGTCGAGTACATGTAGGGCGTCTCGGCCCGGAACTCGCCGGCGCAGGTGTCGATGCGCTTGAACACCGGCCGCACGCCCAGCGCCCGGCGCGCCTCGCGCACCTTGGCCTCGGTCGAATGGGTCAGCTTGGCCAAGCGCATGTCGGAGAAGCCCTGGGCCTTCAGGGCCCGGAACGCCTGGGCCCTGGTCGGCAGGCCGCCGGCCCGGATCAGGCCCTCCTCGCGCACCAGCTCCTGGATCTGGCGCAGGAACCACGGCTCGTAGGAACAGGCCGAGGCCACGTCCTCGACGCTGAGGCCATGACGGAAGGCCTGTGCGATCACCCGCAACCGGTCCGGCGTCGGATTGCCCAGCGCGCGGACCACCGCCGCGTGGCCGGTCTCCGGATCGGCCGAGCCCTCGATCTCCACCTCGTCGAGACCGGCGAGGCCGGTCTCCAGGCCGCGCAGCGCCTTCTGCAGGCTTTCCTTGAAGGTCCGGCCGATGGCCATGACTTCGCCCACCGACTTCATCGAGGTGGTCAGGTAGGGCTCCGACCCCGGATACTTCTCGAACGCGAAGCGCGGGATCTTGGTGACCACGTAGTCGATGCTGGGCTCGAACGAGGCCGGGGTCGCCCCGGTGATGTCGTTCATCAGCTCGTCCAGCGTGTAGCCCACCGCCAGGCGCGCGGCGACCTTGGCGATCGGGAAGCCTG
>CAMFIW010000028.1 GCA_945952355.1 uncultured Phenylobacterium sp.
GCGCAGCACGGTGAGCACCGCCTCGCCGTATCGCTGCAGCTTGCCCTCGCCCACGCCGTTCACCGCGGCGAGCTGTGACAGGCCGCCGGGCTTCCTTGCCGCGATCTCCGCCAGGGTGCGGTCGTGGAAGATCACATAGGGCGGCAGGTGCTGACGGTGCGCCTCGTCGCGGCGCCAGGCGCGCAAGGCCTCGAACAGGGCCTGGTCGTGCGGCGCAACGCTCATCGCCTCGCGTCCGGCGCGCGCCTTGCGGCCCCGGGCCTTGGGCGCGTCGTGCGCTTCCAGCGGCTGGCGCAGCGAGACCTGCCGGTCGCCGCGATACACCGCGCGCACCTGCTCGACGTCGCCCAGCCCGATCAGCGGGCGGCCGTCATTGGGGTCTTCCTTCAGCAAGCCGTCGAACAGCAGCTGGTCGATCAGGTCGCGCCATCCGGCGGCGCTGAACTCCTGGCCCACCCCGAAGGTCGACAGCCCCGCCTCGAAGGCCGAGGGCTCCTTGGTCTTGCCCAGCAGGTGGTCGACCAGCCGGCCACGCCCGAAACGGCCGTTCATCCGATGCGCCGCCGACAGCGCCTTCTGGGCCGGCAGGGTCGCGTCGACCGTCGCCACGGTCCCGAGGCACAGGTCGCACTGGCCGCAGCGGTCCACCCCTTCCTCGCCGAAATAGCGGCGCACCGCCGCCGCGCGGCAGGCCGTCCCGTCCAGCATGGCGTAGAGCTGGCGCACCTTGCGCCCCTGCACCGCCTTCACCTCGGCCTCGACCTCGCGCCCGTCGATGCGGCGATAGGCCCAAGCCATGTCGGCCGAGCCATAGAGGGTGATGCCCTCCGCCGGGTCGCCGTCGCGCCCGGCGCGACCGATCTCCTGCCAATAGGCCTCGATCGAGGCCGGCGGGTCGGCGTGGATCACGAAGCGGACGTCCGGCTTGTCGACGCCCATGCCGAAGGCGATGGTCGCCACCATCACCGCCGCGTCGGCCTCCAGGAAGTCCTCCAGCCGCTGGGCGCGCAGCCCCTTCTCAAGCCCGGCGTGGTAGGCCAGCGCCGGCACGCCCGCCTCGCGCAGGGCCTCGGCCAGCTTCTCGGTCCCGTCGCGCGAGCCGGCATAGACCACGCCCGACCGGTCGGGCCTCGCCTGCACCAGTTCCACCACCCGCTTGTGGCCGGCGCCACGCTTGCGCTCGGCGCTCAGCGCCAGTTCCGGCCGCGCGAAGCTGGCGACGAATTCGGGGGCGTCCTTCAGGCGCAGCTCGGCGCGGATGTCCTCGCGCGTGCGGTCGTCGGCCGTCGCCGTCACCGCCAGGCGCGGCACGTCGGGGAAGATCTCGGCCAGTCGCCCCAGCATCCGGTATTCCGGCCGGAAGTCGTGGCCCCATTGGCTCACGCAGTGGGCCTCGTCGATGGCGATCAGAGACAGCGGCGTGCGCGACAGCCGCTCCAGCATGGCCGGCTGCATCAGGCCCTCGGGCGAGATGTAGAGCAGGTCGAGCTCGCCGGCCTCGATCCGCTCCCAGGTCTGGGCCCGCTCCCAGGCCTCGCCGGTGGAGTCCAGCCGCGCCGCCGCCACGCCCGATTGCTGCAGTCCCGCCACCTGGTCGGCCATCAGCGCGATCAGCGGCGAGACCACCAGGCCCAGGCCTTTCCGCATCATGGCGGGGATCTGGTAGCAGACGCTCTTGCCGCCGCCGGTCGGCAGCACCGCGAGCGCCGAGCGGCCGGCCAGGACCTCGGCGATCACCTCCGCCTGCCGGCCCCGGAAATCGGCATGTCCGAAGGTGCGGCGCAGGATCTCCCGCGCCTCGTCGAGCGGGGAGGCGGCCATGGCCGCTATATGGCGTGCGTCGAGTCCGCGGCGAAGAGACAAATGGGCGCGCCGGTCGCTTTGCTGCGCAGCATGGGCTGCGGCGCCGGGGTCCCCCTCACCCTACCCTCTCCCCCACAGGGGGAGAGGAAGCGGTTCCGTTCCCTCGGCCTCAGAAGGTCATGGCGCAGCGGCGCAGAACGGCCGCAGGCCGTTCCTCTTCCGCCTGCGGGAGAGGTAAGGCGAGGGCTCTTCTGCTGCACAAAATGCTGCGCAGCATTTCCCGCTCAGTTCACCGCGTCCATCCGGCTGATCACCCGCTTCTGCGCCCAGTGCGAGCCCATCCGGTTGGTGAAATGCGCCGGTCGGTCGGTCAGCGTCTCGGTCTCCAGCCACAGCCGCTTCAGGTGGCGGATCTTGCCCGCCGGCCGGTCGTCCTCGTACGGCGTGCGGCCGTGCAGGACGTGGTAGTTGTTGATGAACTGCATGTCGCCGGGCTGGAAATCCATCTGCACGGCGAAGTCGCCGCCCTCGGCCTGGTCGTGCATCCAGCTGAGCGCCTCGCGGGCCTTGTCGGTCAGACGCGGCGCGTCGGCATGGCGCTGCGAAGCCAGCACATAGGGGGTGATCAGGCGGATGAAGAGCCGCCCGCCCTGCTCTGTGAAGATCGGCATCAGGTACCAGCCAGGCCGTCCGGGCGCCTGTTCGCCGCGGTAGTCGAAGGGCTGCGGCTTGTAGAGCTCCGCCGCCAGGTCCGGTCGCTCGCGCACGAGCTTGTTGTGCAGGCTGACCGAATTGCACACCGCCGACAGCCCGCCGGACACGCCGGTCTGCAGGCACAACAGACCCACCAGGTCCGAGCCGTCGCAGTGATAGTCCAGCCCCACCAGGCCGATCTCGTTGCCGCGCACGGTGGGATCGCCCGGCTGCTTGCCGTGGTCGGTCACGTCGCCCAGCAGGTGGCCCTTGGCGTTCTGCGGCCACGGCCTGCCCAGGTGCGCCCCGATCCCCCAATATGCCAGGCACATCTCGTCATTGGTCCAGCGCTCGCGCGGCAGGCCCCGGATGCGCACGAAGCCGCGCCCGTCCATCAGCTCGCGCTCGATCTCCTGGAGCCGCGGTCCGAGGGTCGGCAGCGGAAAATCGTCCTTGCCGATGTCCAGGAAATCCTCGGACTTGGCGCGCGCCGTCGCGATCGCCGCCTCCAGTTCGGCGATTTCGTCCGTAGACAGACGTTCTGTCCACTGGCCGGCGTCGGCCACCTCCTGTGCGGTCCATTCGCAGCCGGTTTCGAGCACTTGCGGGGTCATCTCTTGGTCTCCCTCACTCGGCCGCCAGGGCGGCGGGCGCGGCCTGGGCGCCGCGCAGCAATTTGCCGGGCAGGGCGCCGGTCGGCTCCCCGTCGCGATAGGTCACCCGGCCGGCGACGATCGTCGCCACATATCCGTTGGCCCTCTGGATCAGCCTGCGCCCGCCCGACGGCAGGTCGTAGGCGACCTGCGGCGCCTCCAGCGACAGGGCCTCGTAGTCGATGACGTTCAGGTCGGCGCGGTAGCCGGGCGCGATCAGTCCGCGATCGAACAGGCCCACCGCCTGGGCGGTGTCGCGGGTCTGCATCCGCACCATCTCTTCCAGCGAAAGCTTCGGTCCCCGCGTGCGGTCGCGCGTCCAGTGGGTGAGGTTCGAGGTCGGGAAGCTGCCGTCGCAGATCATCCCCACATGCGCCCCACCGTCCGACAGCCCCGGCACCGTGTCGCGATGGGTCAGCATGGCGAAGCTGGGGTCGAGCGAGCCCTCGGCATAGTTCAGGAACGGCATGTAGAGCATGCCTCGCCCGCCGCCGGTCATCATGTGCTCCAGCGCCAGCTCGTCCGGCGTGATCCCGCGCGCCTCGGCGAGCTTCGCCACCACGCGGTCCGGCGTCTGCTCGTAGTCCGGCGTCTCGCCCATCAGGAACATGGTCGCCCAATTGCGCGACAGCCCGCCGGCCGGCGCGGCCTCGGTCGCCTGGCTCAGCAGGGCCGCGCGGAAGGCCGGGTCCGCCAGCCGCGCCTGCCGCTCGGGGAAGGGCGCCTTGGCGATCTCGCGCCAGGCCGGCGTGTGGCTGAACGGATTGACCGTCAGCTCGAAGCCCAGCAGCACGCCCACCGGGCGGCCCGCGACCTGGGCCTTGATCGGCAGGCCGGCGTCGGTCGCCTCGGTCAGCGACGCCAGCATGGACTTGTAGCCCTGCGGTCCGCGCGGACTCTGCACCAGGCTGAAGCTCAAAGGCCGGCCGGAGGCCTCGACGATCCGCCGCAGCATGGCGAACTCTTCCCGCGGCTCGACGAAGTCCGACACCACCTGCAGCACGCCCTTGCCCGCCGCGGCCAGGCCCTGGGCGATGCCGGTCAGCTCATCCTCGCCGGCGGTCAGGGTCGGGGTCGGCTGGCCGTCCGAGGTGCGGTGGTTCAGCGTCCGCGAGGTGGAGAAGCCGAGCGCCCCGGCCTCCACCGCCTTCTGCGCGATCGCCGCCATGGCCGCGATGTCGGCCTCCGTCGCCGGCTCGCGATTGGCGCCGCGCTCGCCCATCACGAAGACCCGCAGCGCCGCGTGCGGCAATTGGGTCCCGATATCGACGTCGAAGGACCGGCCGTCGAGCGCGTCCAGATAGTCGGGGAAGCTCTCCCAGTTCCACGGCAGTCCCTCGGCCAGCACGGGGAAGGGGATGTCCTCCACCCCTTCCATCAGCCGGATCAGGCGGTCGTGGTCGTCAGGCCGGCAGGGGGCGAAGCCCACCCCGCAATTGCCCATCACCACCGTGGTCACCCCATGCCAGGTGGAGGGCTGCATCCGGCTGTCCCAGGTCGCCTGGCCGTCATAGTGGGTGTGGATGTCGACGAAGCCCGGGGTCACCACCTGGCCGGCCGCGTCGATCTCCTCGACGCCCGCGCCCGCGACCTGGCCCACCTGGACGATGCGCCCGTCCCTGATCGCCACGTCGGCCTCGAAGGCCGGCCCGCCGGTTCCATCGACCACCCGCCCATGACGGATCACCAGGTCGAACGGGGCCATCTCAATCCTGGCCATGGCGGTCTCCCGAATGCGTTCTTATCTATTCCTGCGATTAGCCGCCCGATGGACGGGTCCGGTCAAGCGCCACGGCGCCGGCCGGAGGGCCTCTCGGCCACACGTGCAAGCCGAAAACTTCGCCGATGCGACCGAAGGCTTAACCGTGCCGAGCTAGGCTGTAGCGAAGAATGGGTCAGGAGGACCCGCGATATGGCGCTGAGACTTTTCCTGGCTGCGATGGCGCTCGCGGCGGTCACGGTGGGCCTGCTCCTCCCCGTCCCGGGCGAGGAAAACCAGCCGACGTCCCAGCTCGCCGGATACGAGGTCGGCCGCAGCTAGGGCCGGCGCGCGCGGCGCGCTAACCTGCCGGCGTGAGTCGGACCTTCTACGAGTTCTTCGCCGGCGGCGGCATGGCGCGGCTGGGCCTGGGCCCGGGCTGGACCTGCGCGTTCGCCAACGATTTCGACCCGGTGAAGGCCGCCACCTATCGCGCCAATTTCGCCGACGCCGCCGACCACTTCCGCGAGGGCGACGTCTGGACGCTCGCCCCCGCCGATCTGCCGGGCCGGGCCGACCTTGCCTGGGCCTCTTCGCCCTGCCAGGACTTCAGCCTCGCGGGCGCGCGGGCCGGGCTGGCCGGCGGCCGCTCCTCGGCCTTCTTCGGCTTCTGGCGCCTGGTTGAGGCCTTGCACGATGAGGACCGGGGTCCCCGCGCGGTCGTGATCGAGAACGTCTCCGGCCTGCTGACCTCGAACGCCGGAGCGGACTTCGCCGCCCTCTGCGGCGCGCTCGCCGCCCGTGGCTACCGCTTCGGGGCGTTGGAGATCGACGCCGCCCGATTCACCCCTCAATCGCGGCCCCGTGTCTTCGTCGTCGCCACCCGCGAGCCGATCCCGCCGGCCCTGGTCGGCGACAGCCCCTTCCGCACGCGAGCGGTCCAGGAGGCCAAGGCGCGGCTCCCCGCCGACCTCGCGGCGCTCTGGATCGACTGGCGCGGCGAGGCGCCTGGGACCCGCAACACCGACCTCGCCAGCTTGCTGGAGCCTGACGACGCCGTCGCTTGGCACGAGCCGCGCACCACGGACGACCTGCTGGCCCTGATGGGCCCGCTGCATCGCGCCCGGGTCGAGGCCCTGCGCGGCGGCGGCGGGCGGTCGGTCGGCGCCGTCTTCCGCCGCATGCGGGTCGAGGGCGGCCGCAAGGTCCAGCGCGCCGAGGCCCGGTTCGACGGCCTGGCCGGGTGCCTGCGCACACCGCGCGGCGGCTCCTCGCGCCAGACCCTGGTGGTGATCGAGGCTGGCCAGGTCCGCACCCGCCTGCTCAGCCCCCGCGAGGGCGCCCGCCTGATGGGCCTGCCCGACACCTACCGCCTGCCGCGCGCCGCCACCTCGGCCCTGCACGTGGTCGGCGACGGGGTGGTGGTTCCCGCCGTGGCCTGGCTGGCGGCGCACATTCTGGAGCCCCTGCTCGACGATCCGGCCTCCACCTTGGCCGCGGAATAGAAAACCTCGGTCGCCTGACCGAGAAAGCGCCTTCCAAATCGCGCCCGCCGTCCTAAGTTCGCGGCAAATCCCGTGTCCAGGACGCCGCCATGCCCGACTCCCCCGCCTCCTCCGCCTATGACGCCTCCGCCTACAAGCGCGCGGGCCGCGGGAAGGTCTTCGCCTCAATCCTCGACACCATCGGCGACACGCCCCTGGTCGGCCTGCCCAACCTCACCAAGGCGCTGAAGCCGAAGGGCGAGGTGCTGGCCAAGCTCGAATTCTTCAACCCGATCTCCTCGGTGAAGGACCGCATCGGGGTCTCCCTGATCGAGAGCCTTGAAGCCGAGGGCCACCTGAAGCCGGGCGCCACCATCGTCGAGCCGACCAGCGGCAACACCGGCATCGCGCTCGCCTTCGTCGCCGCGGCCAAGGGCTACAAGCTGATCCTCTGCATGCCCGAGAGCATGTCGATGGAGCGCCGCAAGATGCTGCTGATCCTCGGCGCCAAGCTGGAGCTGACCCCGGCCGAACGGGGCATGGCCGGCGCCGTCGCCCGCGCCAAGGAGCTGGTCGAGGCCATTCCGGGCGCGGTCATGCCCCAGCAGTTCGACAACGTCGCCAACCCGCTGATCCATCGGGTCTCGACCGCCGAGGAAATCTGGAACGACACCGATGGCCGCGTGGACGCGGTGGTCTCCGGCGTCGGCACCGGCGGCACCATCACCGGCATCGGCCAAGTGCTGAAGGCCCGCAAGCCCTCGGTGCGCATGGTGGCGGTGGAGCCGGAGAGCTCGCCGGTGCTGAGCGGCGGCGCGCCCGCCCCGCACAAGATCCAGGGGATCGGCGCGGGCTTCGTGCCCTCGATCCTCGACCGCGGCGTGATCGACGAGATCATCCAGGTCTCCAACGACGACAGCTTCGCCATGGCCCGCCGCGTCGCCAAGGAGGAAGGCATCCCGGTCGGCATCTCGTCCGGCGCCGCCCTCACCGCCGCTTTCGACCTCGCCAGCCGCGACGACATGGCCGGCAAGGTGATCGTCGCCATCATCCCGAGCTTCGCCGAACGCTACCTCTCGACCGCCCTGTTCGACGGGCTCTGAGCATCGGGGGACTGGATCGCCATTCGCAGAATGGTGTTCCTGTCCCCGATCGAGCGCCCTTTTCGGGGACGGGAACACAATCGCCTCCGGACGATCGGCGCGCCTGCGACGCGATTTTGATCCAGTCCCGGCCCTAGGCGAACACGGGCCTGCGCCAGGCGCCGCGCAGCCACAGCTCGGCGACGATCAGGTTGGGGATCCAGCTGATCCAGGCCGTCGCGACATAGCCGTCCTGGAACGACAGGCCGGTCATCGGCAGCAGCGGCAGATAGAGCCGCAGGGTCACGGCCGCGAAGGTCATGGCGAAGGAGCGGATCATCCAGACGCGGTGCTCGGCGAACCGCCCGGCCATGGCCAGCCGCCAGCCCTGGATGTTGGCCCACGTCCAGCAGACCGCCAGCAGGGCGAAGCCGACCGTGGCGACCGGGCCCGCCGTCGAGCCGAAGGCCATGACGAAGCCGCCGCTGGCGCCGACCAGGCAGCCGACCACATATGTGCGCCCGATCCAGCGGTGGATCTTCGGCCAGCGCGCCCGCAGGCCGGACAGGAACTGGAAGGGCCCCAACAGCAGGGCGGTCGCCGCGCCGGCCACATGCACCAGCAGCCAGGGCTTGGCGAACAGGTTGGCCAGGATCCCCGGCGATAGCGGCCCGACGCCCGGCAGGTAGCGATAGGAGAAGACCGCCACGCCCACGCTCAGGAAGGCGGCCAGGCTCCAGCCGGTTCGGTTCAGGATCGTGCTCATCGGCGTCCCCGTGATCTCTGTTCGCAGACCCGATCACCCGGCCGGAGCCGCGGCGCTAGCGAAGCCCCGCGAACGGCGCCAATTCTGCGCGGACGGCGCCGATGATGAAGCTTCCCTCCCTCTCCCCCGCCTGGCGGCGCGCCGGCGCCGACGCCGCCCTGCTGCTGGCGCTCGGGCTGTTCATGGGCGCGGTGGGCCCGTTCGGCGCGGCCCTGATGCAGGCGCCTGAGCGCTACGCCTACTGGGTGGCCAATATCGTCGGCGGGGGCCTGATCGGCGTGCTGATCGACGAAACCCTCGGGCGCCGGGTGCGGGGCTTCGTCGGCCGCGTGGCCGTGACCAGTCTGGCCATGACCCCGCCGGTCGCCGTCTACGTCCAGGCGGTGGCGCGGATGATGTTCGGGCCCCAGCAACTGCCGCACTGGCCGACCTTCCTTTGGCAGGTGCTGGTGATCAGCGCCCTGGTCATGGCCGTCCGCGCCCTGGTCTGGCGCGCGCCGCGCCGGGTGGTCGAGACCCGCACCGTCATCGCCGCGCCCGTGCCCGAGGCCGAGGCCGCCTTCCGCGCCCACCTGTCGGCCAGGCGCCGTGTGGCGCGGCTCATCGCCATCGAGGCCCACGACCACTATCTGCGCGTCCACACCGACGCGGGGGTCGAACTGGTCACCCTGCGGTTCGCCGACGCCATGGCCGAGCTCGCCGGCGCCCACGGCTTCCAGGTGCACCGCTCCTGGTGGGTGGCCGCCGACGCCATCGAGGCGGTCCGCTGGCGGCGCGGCTCGGGCGAGGCCCGCCTGGCCGGCGACCTCACCGCGCCGGTCAGCCGCACTCACGCGCCCGCGCTCAAGGCCGCGGGATGGTTCTGACCCCATGAGCGACGTCTATCCGCCCGAGAAGCGCTCCACGGTGATGCGCCGTGTGAAGGCCAAGGACACCTCTCCCGAGCTGAAGGTGAGAAAGGCGCTTACCGCGCTTGGCGCCCGCTACCGCCTGCACCGCAAGGACCTGCCGGGCTCGCCCGACATCGTCCTGCCTGGCCGCCGCCTCGCCCTCTTCGTCCACGGCTGCTTCTGGCACGGCCACGACTGCGCGCGCGGGGCCCGCGTGCCCAAGGCCAACCGCGACTACTGGGTCGCCAAGGTCGACCGCAACCGCGCCCGCGACGTGCGCACCCGCGAGGCGCTCGTCGCCGCCGGCTGGCGGGTCGAGACGATCTGGGAGTGCGATCTGAAGGACGCCGAGGCGCTCCGGGCGCGGCTCGAAGCGCTGCTCGCCTAGTCCTCGGCCCGCATGCGGTAGCCGATGCCCGGCTCGGTCAGCAGGATGCGCGGCGCGGCGGAATCGATCTCCAGCTTCTGGCGCACCTGGCCGACCAGCACGCGGACGAACTGCGCGTCGACCTGGGCTTCCGGCCCCCAGACGGCGGCGATCAGCTGGCGGTGCGTCACGACCCGCCCGGCATGGCGCGCCAGGGCGCGGACCAGGTCGTATTCGCGCGGCGTCAGGTGGACGGCCATGTCGTCGAGCCACACTTGGCGGGTGGCGAAATTGATCGACAGCTCGCCTGTGCGGAACGCCGCCCGCGCCGCGAACCGCCGCTCGCGCCCGCGCAGCGCCGCCCGCAGCCGCGCCAGCAGCTCGCCGATGCCTACCGGCTTGTTGACGAAGTCGTCGGCGCCCAGATCGAGCGCGGCGATCTTCTCGTCCTCCAGGTCGCGGGCCGACAGCACGACGATAGGTACGTCCGACCACTCGCGAACACGGCGGATCACCTCCTTGCCGTCCAGGTCCGGCAGGCCGAGGTCCAGAACGATCACGTCGCAGGGCTCGCCGGCCATCACCGCCAGCGCCGCCTGGCCGGTCTCGGCGGTCTCGATCTCATAGCCCTCGGCGCTGAGCGCGGGCCTGAGCGCCCGGATCAGCTGCGGCTCGTCGTCGACCAGAAGCAGGCGCCCTGCGCTCATTCGGCGGCCTCCGCGCGCGGCAGGTCCATCGCCACCACCAGGCCGGACCGGTCCGGCCGCAGGCTCGCCGTCACCGAACCCCCCGTGGCTTCCACGAGGCCGCGGGCGATCGACAGGCCCAGCCCCGTGCCCGGCGTCGCTTCCCGCCTGCAGGAGCTGCGGAAGAACTTCTCGAAGATTCGTTCCAGCTCGGCCTCCGGCACGCCGGGCCCCTCGTCGGCCACGCGGATCGTGACCGCCTCGCCGCCCGCCACGCTCACCTTCACCGTGCTGCCGTCCGGCGTGAACCGCAGAGCGTTCTCCAGCACATTGCCCAGGGCCTGTTCGAGCAATACCGGATCGCCCATCGCGGTCAGATCGCCCGGCGCCACTTCGCGCTGCAGGCAACGGCCGCCGCTGCGCCGCTCCATCCGGGTCATGAGCTGGTCGACCACCTCGACCACGTTGAACGGCGCGGCCTTGGGTTCGAGCCCACCCCCCTCAAGCCGGGTCATGTTGAGCAGGTTGGCGACGAACAGGTTCAGGCGCTCAGCCTCTTCCTGGATGGTGTCGGTCAGGTCGGCCCGCACCTCGGGCGCGAAGCGGTCGCCGAAGGCCCGGAGGCTGGAGGCCGAGGCCAGGATCGCCGCCAGCGGCGTGCGCAGGTCGTGGGAGATCGAGGAGAGCAGGGCGTTGCGAAGCTGTTCCGTCCGCGCCAGAGCCGCCACCTCGGCCTGGGCCGCGCCGAGCCTCGCGCGCACCAGGGCCGTGCCGCCCAGGTCGACCAGCAGGTTGACCAGTTGGATCTCTTCCAATCCCGCCGTCTCGGTCGCCGCGGGACGCCAGGCCGCGACGCCCACCACCTGGCCGGCCGATCGCAGGGCCCGAGCCCGCCAGGGGCCGGCCTCCAGCGTGACGGGCTGGGCGCCGCCGCCGCGCACGGCCAGGGCCATCACGTCGGACAGGAAGCGCGTGGGCGGGTCGAGGTTGGCCGAGGACACCCGCAGGTCTTCGCCATCGAACACCACCGCGTCGCCCTTCGCGGCCTCGGCCAGCCGGCCCGCCAGCGCCTGGCGGAGGGCCGCCTCCTCGACCACGGCGGCGAACTCCCGGCTGGCCTCCAGCAGGGCGCCGGTCGTCCGCGCCCGCGCCTGGGCTCGCCTCGCCTCGTCCCGCACCCGTCCCGCGAGACCGCCGGTCAGCATGGCGACGATCAGGAAGACGGTCAGGACGAGAACGTCCTCGGGGTCCGCGAAGGTCAGGGTGAAACGCGGTTCGCAGAGGTAGAAGTTGTAGATCATGAAGGCCAGGCCGGCCGCCAGATAGGCGGGACCCGACCCCAGCCACACCGCGGTCACCAGGACCCCGGCCAGGAAGATCATCGAGAGGCGGGTGGTCTCCAGCGTGCGGAACAACAGCTCCGCCGTCCCCGTCGAGGCGACCACGACCACCACCGCGGCGACATAGCGAAGCCAGCCCTCTGGGTTTCGCAGTCGGCTGAGGGTCGAGCTCAAGGGCCTGGGCTCCGGTTGCGGCCCGGCGGCGAACGCCGGCGCCCGCGGACGCTCACTCCGAGGAGGCCGTCCGGGGGGACTTAAGACACCCGCGGGCGCCGTCGCGCCCGGCTTTCGGCCGAGCGACGCCAGCATATGGGCGGGGGCGGACCATGCAATTATGCCCGACTTATAGGGCTTTGGCTCCTGCGGCTTATAAGCATCTTATGCTTGGCCGGCGAGCGCCGAGCGCGCCTGTTCCCCACGATCATCGGGGATCGCGGCATGTCCTGCACCTACAATCAGAACACCGGCGCGCGTCCATGAACTGGACCGCGATCATCGTGGGCTTCATGGCCGCCTTCCTGCTCGGCATGGTGGCCGTCGCGGCTCTTCTGGCCTTCATGACCGGCCTCGCGCGCCAGGATCGCGACGAATGATCGAATTTGGACGCGGCGCGCCCTGGTTCATCGCGCGCAGCCGCCAGAACCCGCGCTACAACTTCTCGTCCCTGGGCGGCCGGTGGCTGGTGATGGGTTTCATGCCGCGCGACCCTCAGCGGCGGGCCCAGATGATCGCGGTCCTCGACGCCATGCGGCCTTCGCTGAGCTCCGACGGCCTGGTCGCCCTGGCCGTGACTGGCGAGCGGGAGGTGTTCTCCGCCGCCGAGGACGACGACGCCCTGCGCTGGTTCCTGGACGACGGCGCCATCGCCGCGGGCTATGGCGCGCTTTCCGCCGACGGGACCGAATCCGGCCGATGGGTGCTGATCGACCCGTCCTTGCGGGTCGTGGACTGGTTCGACGGACCAGGGGCCGAGCCGCGCCTGCTTGATCGCCTGTCTCTGCTGCCGTCGCCGGACGCCCATGCCGGCACGCCGCTCAACGCCCCCGTGCTCATCCTGCCGCGTGTCTTCGAACCTGAACTCTGCCGACGCCTCATCGCTCACTACGAGACCGAAGGGGGCGAAATCTCCGGCACCATGCGCGAAATCGACGGCCGGACGGTGGGCGTGGTCGACGGCTTCAAGCGCCGCCGCGACGCCTACGTCAACGACGACGCCTTCCGCCTGGAGCTCCGCCGGCGGCTCGAGCGGCGCGTGCTCCCGCAGATCCACCGGGCGTTCCAGTTCGAGGTCACCCGGCTCGAGCGCTACGTGGTGGCGCGCTACGACGCCGAGGAGGGCGGCTGGTTCCGGCCGCACCGGGACAACACGACCAGCGGCACCGCGCATCGGAAATTCGCCTGTTCCATCAACCTTAACGCCGAGGAGTACGAAGGCGGCGACCTGCGGTTTCCCGAGTACGGTTCGCGCACCTATCGCCCGCCCACCGGCGGGGCGGTGGTCTTCTCCTGCTCCCTGCTGCACGAGGCGACGCCGGTCACCCGCGGTACGCGCTACGCCTTCCTGCCGTTCTTCTTCGACGAGGCCGGCGAGACCGTGCGCCAGGCCAACCTGCACACCTTGGAC
>CAMFIW010000029.1 GCA_945952355.1 uncultured Phenylobacterium sp.
CGCCATCATCAATCGCGGCCAGGTGGTGGCCTGCGAGCCGACCACGACCCTGCTGCGCCGCCTCGACACCCGCGCGGTGGTGGTGACGCCGGAAGAGCCGATGGCCGAGGCGCCGACCCTGGCCGGCTTCGAAACCCGGCTGCGGGCCGGCGGGGCCTTCTCGGTGACCTATCGCACCGGCCAGTCGAGCGTGGAGCAGGTGCTGGCCGCCGTCCGCGCCAGCGGCCTGCATATCAAGGACATCGCCACCGAAGACCCCGACCTCGAGGACGTCTTCGTTTCGCTCACCTATGGCGACCCCAACGCCGAAAGCCCGACCGCGGCCTAGTCCGGCAACGCGGCCACGAAAGCCCGCACGGTCCGCGCCGAGTTCTCTGCGGCTAGGCGGATGAACACCGGGAACTGGTTGGCGGAAGGATCGCCGCCGGCCAGGTCCGAGAGGCTGCGGAAGCCGATGAAGGCTGTCCCGTTCACATGGGCCACGTGGGCGACCGCGGCCGTCTCCATGTCCAGCACCCGGGCCTCGAAGGCGCGGAAGGCGTACTCGCGATAGGCGGCGTTGTCGACGAAGGTCGGGCCGGAGACGCCCGAACCGCCGACCACGATGCGCGGCGCCTTGGCCAGGCATGCCGTCGCCGCGCAGCGCGCCAGCCCGACCTTGGCGGCCACGGTCCTGGCGGTGGCGAGGAGGGCCGGATCGGCCGCGAACCAGAACCGCTTCTCCTCGCCGCCGCCGGGCTTGGGCACGGCCACCTGACGTGGGATCGCCATGCCGAAGGCCGGGAACGGCTGGGCCTCACCGAGCGGGGAGGGGGCGAAGCCGTCGCCCGTGGCCCGCGAATAGGCGGTCTCCTGGTATTCGCCCCACCGCTCCGGCGCGACCACGTCGCCGACGTCCAGTCCCGGATCGGCCCCGCCGCCGACACCGGAGAAGACGATCCGGCGCACCGGGAAATGGTCCAGGGCGAGCTGGGTGGTCATGGCCGCATTGACCATCGAGACCCCCGACAGGAACAGCACCACCGGCTTGCCCTCCAGGGTCCCGGTGGTGAACACCACGCCGTGGATCACGGTCTCCCGGCGGTCCGTCGTGGCCGCCTTCAGCGCCTCCAGCTCTGGCGCGAAGGCCGAGATCACCGCCGTCCGCGCGGGCTCCGGCGCGGCCAGGGCGGGCGCCGCCAGGGCCAATGTCGCGCATATCATCAGTAGACGGATCATGCTCATTTTGCGGGCGACTCCTCTCGACCCCGGCGTCCCGGCGGGCCTAGGGCCGGGCGGGCGTTTCGCCGCCCCTTGCCAGGGCGACCGCAGTGGTTCTGATAGGGCATGGGGCGATTCTGGACTATCCTGGCGCTGATCTGCGCGGCCTGCGGGCCCGCCGTCGCCGCGCCGCGACCGATCCCGATCAAGGTCGTCGTGCTCACCACCTTCGAGGTGGGCGCCGACACGGGTGACCTGCCCGGCGAGTTCCAGCACTGGGTGGAGCGTTACCCCCTCAAGACGACTCTCCGGGTCACCGGCGTCGAGCACCCGGTGCGCCTCTCCGGAGACGGCGTGCTCGGCGTGGTCACCGGCATGCGCGGCCGGCCCCGCGAGACGATCGCGGCCCTGATCAGCGGCGGCCGCTTCGACCTGTCCCGCGCCTACTGGGTCGTGGCGGGCATCGCCGGGGTCGACGCGAGGGCGGGCTCCATCGGCTCGGCCGCCTGGGCCCGCTGGGTGGTCGACGGCGACCCGCTGTTCGAGGTCGACGACCGCGAGATCCCGGCCGACTGGCCCTGGGGCCTCTATTCGCTGGGCACGCACCAGCCGGGCAAGAAGGGTTCGGCCGCCGGCTCCAGCGGCATGGCCTGGCGGCTCGATCCCGGCCTGGTCGGCTGGGCCTATGGCCTGACCCGCAATGTCGAGCTTCCCGACAACGACAACCTGCGCGCCGCGCGCGCCAAGTATCCCGACGAGCCCGCCGCGCTGGCGCCGCCCCACGTCTTCCTCGGCGACGCCCTGGGCGCCATCCGCTTCTGGCACGGGACCCGCCGCACCGCCTGGGCCCGCGACTGGATGGGCCTTTGGAGCGACGGACAGGCGGTCCTCGCCATGAGCGACTGCGAGGACCAGGGCGTGATGGACGTGCTCAGCCTCTATGCCGCCCAGGGCCAGGTCGACCTGAAGCGGGTGCTCGTCCTGCGCACCGCCAGCAACTACACCCAGGAGCCGACCGGCCAACCCCAGGCGCTCACCGCCTTCACCGCGGGCGGCGCGCCCGCCGCCTTCGACGCCGCCTATCGGGTCGGCTCGCCGGTGGTCCGCGCCCTGGTCCAGGGCTGGCCCCGCTATCGCGACACTCCGCCAAAGGACTGAGCAAAGATGCTGGAACGGCTGTTCGGGCTCCAGGCCCATGGGACCTCGGTCCGCACCGAAGCCCTGGCCGGCGCCACCACTTTCATGACCATGGCCTATATCGTCCTGGTCAATCCGCTGATCCTCTCGGAGGCGGGCATGCCGGTGGCCGGGGTCGCGGCGGCCACCTGCCTGGCGGCCGGCTTCGGCTCGATCCTGATGGGCCTGATCGCCAACTATTCGCTGGCCCTGGCCCCCGGCATGGGGCTCAACGCCTACTTCACCTTCACCGTGGTCAAGGGCATGGGCGTGCCGTGGCAGACGGCGCTGGGCTGCGTGCTGATCTCCGGCCTGGTCTTCCTGGTCCTCACCCTGGCCGGCGTGCGCAAGCTGATCGTCGAGGCGGTGCCGCGCCCGCTGTTCGCCGCCATCGCCGCCGGCATCGGCCTGTTCATCGCCTTCATCGGCCTCAAGGGCGCGGGCCTGGTCGTCGCCAATCCGGCCACCACCGTCGCGCTGGGCGACCTCAAGTCCCCGACCACCCTGCTGTCCCTCGCCGGCCTGGTCATCACCGGCGCCCTGATGGCCCGCCAGGTCCGCGCCGCCGTGCTGATCGGCATCCTGACCGTCACGGCCCTGGCCTTCGTCCTGCACGTCGCCCCGTTCAAGCCGGGCCCCTACGACCTGGCCGCGCTGTCCTCCACCGCCTTCAAGGCCGATCTCGGCGGGGCGCTGGGCCTCGGCAAGGGCGGGCTATCGGTGGCGATCCTGGAGATCGTCTTCGTCTTCCTGTTCGTCGACTTCTTCGACAACCTCGGCACCCTGGTCGCCGTCACCAAGCGCGCCGGCCTGCAGGCGCCCGACGGCACGATCCCGCGGCTCAACCGCATCCTGCTGGCCGACTCCGTCGCCACCATCGCCGGCGCGACCGCGGGCACTTCGACCGTGGTCAGCTACATCGAGAGCGCCACCGGGGTCGCGGCCGGCGGGCGCACGGGCCTCACCGCCGTGGTGGTCGGCGTGCTCTTCCTGGTCACCCTGTTCCTGGCGCCCTATGTCCAGCTCATCCCGGCCGCCGCCACGGCCCCGGCCCTGATCCTGGTGGGCGGCATGATGATGGCGCCGCTGGCCGAGACCGACTGGTCGGACCCGGAGATCTCGATCCCGGCCTTCTTGACGCTCACCGTGATCCCGCTGACCTTCTCGATCGCCAACGGCCTGGCCTTCGGCATCGTCAGCCATGCGGCCCTGAAGCTCCTGCGCCGCGGCCCCCGCCGGGCCGACATCGCCCTCTATGTGCTGGCGGCCCTGTTCATCGTGCGCTTCGCCTGGACCGCGGCGGCCTGATGCCGTTTGCGCCGACGGGGCCTTTCGGCTAGAAGCCCCTTCCGCTCAAGCGAGACGCACCCGTAGCTCAGCTGGATAGAGCGTTGCCCTCCGAAGGCAAAGGTCACACGTTCGAATCGTGTCGGGTGCGCCAATTCCCTTAGATGAATCCCCAGTCCAGCCCTCGCGCGGCTGAGCCTCGTCATGGGGCGGGTCGGGACAAGGCTTCGGCGGCGCCGCTCACCAGGTCGAACAGTGCCGAGACCTCGATCGGCTTGCGCAGGACGCCGTCGGCGCCGTCGGCGAGGTAGTTGGCCACGTCTTCCTCGAAGGCGTTGGCGGTTAGCATCCAGATGGGCGTGTGGCGGCCGGGAGGCTCGGCCCGGCGGATCTCGCGCACCGCCTCGCGGCCGTCCATGCCCGGCATGTTGGCGTCCATCAGGATCAGGTCGAAGGCTTGGGAACGCCAGGCTTCCAGCGCCTGGGCCCCGTTCTCGGCGAAGACCAGCCAGACCGGCTCGGTCTCCAACAGGGCGGCCAGCACCATGCGGTTGGCCGGGTTGTCCTCGGCCGCCAGCACGCGCAGGGCGCCGAGCGCACGGCCGTCTCGCGCTCGAGTGTCGACCCGGACAGGCGCCTCGAAGGCCAGGGTGAAGACCGCGCCGTCCTCCCCGCCCGGCGCCGGGGACGCCAGTTCGATCCCGCCGCCGAGCAGGGAAAGGTTGCGCGCGGCGATCGCCATGCCGAGTCCCGGCCCGCCTTGCAGCCGTCCGCGCTCGGTGCGCTCGAACGCTTCGAACATCGCCGGGCGGTCGGATTCCGAGACGAACGGCCCGGTATCGGACACCGCGATCCGCACGGCCAGAGTCTCGGCCCCGCGTGCTTCGCCCATCAGCCTCAGGCGCACATCGCCCCCGGGCGGCGTCGCGACGATCGCGCCCGAGACCAAGGTGACCAAAGCCTGCTCAAGTCGTGCCGCGTCGACCAGCACCTCGAAAGCCCGGTCAGGGTCGGGATCGTCTAGGGCGAGCTCGACGTCCAGTCCCACCGCGTGCTCGCCCCAGACCCGAAGGACCGAAGCGATCATGGCTCGCAGGTCGACGGGCGTGGGGTTCAAGGTCGCGGCGCCGGCGTCGACCTGGGTGTAGTCGAGCACGCCGTCGAGCAACCGGCCCAGCTGCTGGCCCGCCTCCAAGACGCCGCGCGCCAGCTCGTCCTGCCGCGGCGCCAGCGGCTGGTTCAGCAGCGCCCGGGCCAGGCCCAGCACGCTGTTCAGTGGCGTGCGGATCTCGTGGCTGGCCACCGCCAGCAGCCGCGTCTTGGCGCGGCCGGCGGCCTCGGCTTCGCGCACGGCCTGGGCCAGGGCGGCGTTCTTGCGGGCCAGGTCGATCATCGCGCCGTTCAGCGCCCGGTCGGTGGATTGCTGGCGCCAGGTCGCCACCAGAACCGCGACGACGAACAGCAAGGTCGCCAGGGCGTAGGGGTCTTTGGCGAGGGGCTCCGAGCCTTCCAGCGCGATCCAGATCAGCGTCGCCGCGGGCGGCGCCACCCCGACCGCATAGCTCATCGAACCGCGATGCATCCGCAGCGCCGCGAACAGCAGCACGCAGGTCGCCAGGAGCGTCGACTCGACCCGCGTGGCGGGATCGTCGTACAGCCGCAGCCGCACGGCGATCGCGCAGGCATTGGCCACGAGCAGGAGCATGAGGGCGTCCGACCGCCAGGCGAGGCGACGGGAGGCCCGCACGGGATCGCGGTCGAGGGCGGCCACCTCGCTCACCACCAGCAGCGCCACATAGAGCAGGAACTCGACCACGCCCTGCAGGGCGATGGTCGGCGGCGTGAAGGCGGCCAGCAGGGCGACGAAGCAGGCGACGAGCGCCAACCGCGTTAGCGCCACGCGCCGGGAATAGCGGATGAACGCCTCCGGCGAAGCGAAGCTGGACACCGGTCTGCGCACACGCCCCTCGACTCTACAAACGAATCTCGCGTGTTGCAGTAGACATGATTTGACAGGCCGCGAGCAGGTCCTCGCCTGTCAGGCGATCATCATGCGTTGCGCGTCGAACTTAAGACTTACAAGTTGACATATACAATATTGGACGAAAATTTACCGAGATAATCACCATATCAGCGGCGTCATCGCGCCAGATCGATAAGGCGTATTCCTGTATATACTCGCGGTACGCGCGCGAGTCCGCCGGCTCTCTCACAGCCATACGCCTCAAAATGGGCGAGTTCAGGCTTCCAGTCGGCGCTTGCGCTTGCCCCGTGCGACCTCGGTGGCCAGGGCGTCCAGCCGGGGCGCCCAGACATCGCGAAACCTGCCCAGCCAGGCGTCGACCTGCTGCAGCGGCGCCGGGTCCATGGCGTAGATGCGGCGCGGGCCGTCGATCCGCACCGCCGCGAAACCGGAGTCCCGAAGCACCTTCAAGTGCTGCGACACCGCGGGCTGGCTGATGCCGAACTCGGCCTGGATCACCGCCGTCACCTCGCCCGAGGCATGCTCGCCCTGGGCCAGCAGCTCTAGGATCCGCCGGCGCACCGGGTCGCCCAGGACGTCGAAGGCATGCATCAGGTCGCTCCGGGCGGTGTCTCGCCGGTGTAGAACGCCGCCGTCCGGGCGGCCGCCGCGCGAGCCGCCGCGGCGTCGCCGTCGAGCGCCGCGTGCGCCTCGCCCCAGCCGGCCGCCGAGGCGCGGGCGAAGGCCTTGCCCTCCTCCGACATCGACCAGGCCTGAAACTGAGCCGGGTCCACGGCCGCTCGAGCGGCGAGATGGAGGCCCAGGCCCATCAGCGACAGCTCCCAGCCCACGCCGACCGCGCCCGGCCCGTACTGGTCCCAGAATTCGTTGATCGGAGCGATGTGCTCCAGCTCCAGTTCCGCCGCCTCGCCGCGGGCGCGCAAGGTCACGTTCACCCAACTCACCTGACCGCCGAACTCCCAGGTCACGGACAGGGCGCGCGGCGGCGCGCAGGCGGTGATCGTCCCGCCAGCGTTGCCCCGCAGCTGGTAGCGGCCACCGAGCTTCAACTCGCCGCTGACGGGCAGGAACCAGCGCGGAATCCGCTCCGGATCGGTCAATGCGTCCCACAGGTCCTCGACCGTGGTGTCGTAGACACGCGAGGCCACCACCACGCGAGCTTCCACGCCCTCATGCGTCCGCGCCCGCACCTCGCGGACTACGGCGCCCACCTGGCGCGCGACGTCGATCTCCATGGCGTCCTCCTCCTCGTCATTCGCGCGACATTACACTCATTACTTATATAAGATAAGGCTTAAATTGATGAGGTGGGTCCGGCCTGCTGCCAAGTCAGCCGTTGCCCTTCGCCTCCAAACCCCACAGTTTGCGTTCAAATGGGGGAGCTTGCGTGGGCTGAGTCGTTTCGGGCCGGCCTAAGAGGTGGACGTGGCGTCGAGACTTGCGATCTATCATCCGCCGGGACGGCTTGGCCTGGGCCAAAACCCGTTCGGCAAGGATGTCGCCAATCTCCAGCTCTACCGGGCGCTGGCCAGCTATGGCGGCTTCGAACACATCGACTTCCTGTCGAACTCGGCGGTCGACACGCAGACCCTGACCGAGGGCCTGTTCCCCGACGGCCCCCCGCGCGCCACCGTGGCCGGCGGCACGGTGCTGTCGACGGAGGGACCGGCCGCGGCCGGCGTGCTTTTTCGCGGACAGCCTGAACTCGCCGAGATCGCCTGGATTCGCCGCCGCCTGGCCCATGACCGCGCCTATAGCCTGGTGGGCTTGATCCACACCATCGCCCCGCCGGCCATGCGTGACATCATCGGCCAGGCGCTGATCGCACCGGTCCAGGAATGGGACGCGGTGATCTGCACCTCGCCCTCGGTGCGCGACGCCATGGTTCGGATGTACGACGAACTCGGCGACTATCTGGGGGAGCGCTACGGCGGCGACCTGCGCCCGCGGCCGCGGCTGCCCGTGATCCCGCTGGGAGTCAACGCCGCGGAGATCCGCGAAAAGGCCGACCGACCAGGCGCCCGGGCCCGGGTCCGGGCCGATCTCGGCATCGAGAAGGACGAGGTCCTGGTCGTCTGGGTCGGCCGCCTGTCCTTTTTCGAGAAGGCCTTCCCCCAGCCGATGTTCCGCGCGGTGGAGGAGGCGGCGCGAATGAGCGGGGTGAAGCTGCATTTCGCGCTCGGTGGCTGGTTCCCCAACGGCGACATCGACCGAGGCCGCTACGAGCAGGCGGCCCGCGCCTATGCGCCCAACGTCCAGGTCGATTTCCAGGACGGCAACGACCCGGAGGTCGTCGCCGACCTCTGGGCCGCCGGCGACATCTTCATTTCCCTTGTCGACAACATCCAGGAAACCTTCGGCATCACCCCGGTCGAGGCCATGGCCGCCGGCTTGCCCGCCGTCGTCAGCGACTGGGATGGCTATCGCTCGACGGTGCGCCACGGGATCGAGGGTTTCCTGATCCCCACCCTCGGCGGGCCGCCCGGACCCTATGGCGAGGCGCTGGCCAGCCGCCATGGACTCGGCATGCTCACCTACCAGGCCTATGTGGGCACCGTGGCCCAGCACACGGCCGTGCATGTCGGCAAGGCGGCCGAGGCGATAGCCGATCTCGCCCGCTCGCCCGAACTGCGCCGGAAAATGGGCCAGGCCGGCCGCAATCGGGTGCGTGACGCCTTCGATTGGCCGGTCGTGACGCGGCAGATCAGTGGCCTGCTGCGGGAACTCGCGCCCGTGCGCGGGCAGGCCCCCGCCGAGCCGGCGCGGCATCGCACCAACCCGGTGCGCGGCGACCCCTTCGCCGACTTCGCCGGGTTCGCCACCCACGCCCTCGACGTCGACCTGCCCTTGCGCGTGCGTCCCGGCGTGGGAGACGCCGATCTGCAGCGCATTGCGGAGGTCGAGCTCGATTCCGCCTTCGGCGGTTGGCGCTGCACGCTGGACGAGGTCGCCCCGATTCTGGCGCGCATCGCTTCCGGCGAGACGCCGACCGTGAGGGCCGTCCTGCTCACGCTGCCCATGGAGCGCCGGCGCACAGGCCAGATGACGCTGGTGTGGTTGGCCAAGCTCGGCCTGATCGACTGGCTCTAGGCCGGGCGCGCCGCGCGGCGCCTCTCCGCCTTGAAGTGCGCGATGAAGGCCGCGAGCCCCGCAGAGTGCAGGCGCTGGCGAGGATAGTAGAGGCTCACCCCCTCGAAGGGCGGGGTCCAGTCCTCCAGCATGGCGGTCAACTGGCCGGACGCGAGTTCGTCGGAGATGGCGCGCTCGATCACACAGGCCACGCCCGCCCCGGCCACCGCCGCCTGCACCGCCAGGTAGTCCGGACTCGCCACCAGCAGGAAGCGCTCGGCCTGGCCGAGCGGCAGGGCCACCATGTCCTGGGGCGCCGCGCCTGCGCCGCGTACGCCGGCGTCGAAGCCCTCGGCCACGATGTCGACCAATCGACCGTCCGAGACGAGGTCCACGCGCATGTCAGGGCAGGCTGCCAGAAAGCTCAGCACCGTCGGCAGGATCCGCTCGGCGCCGCCCTCGGAGGCGTTCAGGCGCAGCAGGCCCGTCGGCGTATCGCGGAACCGGTTCACGCCGTCGACGGCGTCGCCGATCTCGCGGAGGGCCGGACGCGCTCGAGCGAGGAACTGCTCGCCGGCTTCGGTCAGGGCCACGCTGCGTGTGGTTCGATTGAACAGCCGTACCCCCAGCCGGCGCTCGACGCTGGCCAACGTGTGGCTGAGGGAGGAAGGCGACAGGCCCAGGTCCGCCGCGGCGGCGCGGAAGCTGCGCCGCTCGGCCACCGCAGACAAGAGGCCGAGGTCCTGCAGGGTCGGGCCCGCCATTGCCCATCTTTTCTCATCAGATTGTGCAATCTGATGAGGATTATCACGACAAGCCGGAGCGGCTAGGCGCGTTGCTCGAGGATGGAACGCACATGTCTGAAACTGTTCTGGTGACCGGCGGGACTGGGTTCGTGGCCGGTTGGTGCATCGTCGAGCTGCTGCGGCGGGGTTACACGGTCCGCGCGACCGTTCGCAGTCTCGAAAAGGGCGACGCCGTGCGCGTGGCGGTGGCGACGCAGGTCGATCCCGGCGACCGGCTCGACTTCTATGCGGCGGACCTGATGTCCGACGCCGGCTGGGAGGACGCCGTGGCGGGCTGCGACTATGTTCTGCATGTCGCCTCGCCGCTCGGCGGTGTGGTCGACGACCCCCAGAGCCTGATCGGTCCCGCGCGCGAAGGCGCATTGCGCGTGCTCGCCGCGTCGGTGGGGGCGGGGGTCCGGCGCGTGGTGCTCACCTCGTCCACCGCGGCCTGCGCGCCACGCCTCCAGGGCCCCGATAGTCTCGGCGACGAGACCCGCTGGACCGACATCGACGATCCGACCCTCAACGCCTACCGCAGGTCCAAGGTCCTGGCCGAGAAGGCGGCATGGGACTTCATGAGGGCGCAGGGCGGTGAGACCGAACTGACCACGGTCCTTCCCACCGCCATCTTTGGCCCGATCCTGTCCAAGGCGACGTTGGGCTCGGTGATGGTGGTGGGCCGCATCCTCTCGGGCCGCATGCCCGGGGCGCCGCGCCTGGGCTTCACCGTGGTGGACGCCCGGGACCTCGCCGTCGCCCACGTCCTGGCTATGACCAGCCCGCAGGCGGCCGGAGAGCGGTTCATCGCGGGCAACGACTATATGTGGATGGGCGACATCGCCCGCGAGCTGCGCGCTAGGATGGGGCCGCGCGCCGGAAAAGTCCGTATGCGGACCATTCCCGATTTTGTCATGCGCATCCTGGCGAGGTTCGACTCCAACATGGCCAGCGTTCTGCCCAGCCTCGGCCGCCGCCACGCCTACAGTTCGGCCAAGGCCCAGGCCGTGCTGGGCTGGCGCCCGCGTCCCGGCGCCGAGACCGTTGTCGATTGCGCCGAGAGCCTGCTGGCTCATGGCGTGATCAAACCCTAGGCCCAAACTCCACGACGGCGCCAACACCATGCCCCTCGGCCGCAAATGGGGCGGGGGGTGAGCAACTAGCCGAGGATCTTCTCGCGCAGGCGGGCGGCCGCGGTGGCGTCGACGCCCAGGGCTTCCAGATAGCCGTCCACGCCGCCGTGCCCGGCCTCTATGGCGGCGAAAGCGGTCTCCAGATAGGCGCCGTCCACACCGAGGAACGCACGCACGGCGGCGTCGGACGGGGTCTTGCCGAGCTGAGCCTCGAGCGCCTTGGCGACAACCGGGGCGCGGGCCTCAAGCCGGGCCGCCTCGTTGGTGAGGAGGTAGTCGGCGATGGCGTCGTCCCGGTGCACGCCCAGCACATGGTGGGTCAAGGCGGCGAGCAGGCCGGTGCGGTCCTTGCCGGCCGTGCAGTGGATCAGCACGGCGCCGTCGAGCCGTCCGATGCCCTCGAAATAGCGGGCGAACAACTCCCTGTGCCGCGGCTCGAACGGAGCCTTTGCGTAGTAGTCGTGGAAGAAGGCCTGGGCGCTCTCTGTCGTCAGGTCGGTCTCGCGCAGGAAGGCCACGTGGGGGGCCTCGGCCTGGTCGCCGAAATCGTTGTCGATCACCTCGCCGGCGAAGCGCGCCGGCCGCGTTGTCGGGTTGGCGTCGCGTTCCTTCGGCCGGCGCAGGTCCACCACCAGGGCGAGGTCCAGTCCGCCAATGGTGTCCAGATCCCCCGGAGTGGCCATGGCGTGGTGGGCGGACCGCCAGAAGCGGCCCGTCGGCATGCGCGCGCCGCCCGCGGCGGCATATCCGCCATAGTCGCGGAAGTTTTCCACCCCTTCGAGCGGCAGGATCCGGGCGGGCGCGGTCATCAATTTCACCATGTCGGCGAGGCTAGGCCGGCTTTGTGACAGCTTGACCCAGGGTCCGTCACGCCGCCGCGACGCGCCTATTTGGCCAGCGCATCCATCAGGCTGCCCGAATAGGTCGTGTGCCCCGAGTGGTTGAACCGCGACTGGAAGTCGGCGAACACCTGGCCGCCCAGGTCGCGCCAGCGGCGGCAGAAGGCGTAGTCCTCCGACAGCAGCTCTCCGGTCTCGGGCTCGATCAGGGTGTCGAAGATCATCGGCGCCTGGCTGGCGCCGCTGCCGGCCAGGTCGCGCATCTTGGCGACGAGCTGGGGATTGGCCTCGCTCACCGCCTGGACGACATGCCGCTTCGCCAGCATGACGCCGCCGCCGACATAGGCCACCTGGCCGAACCCCTGGTCGTCCAGCTCTACGCTGTTGGTCGGGCTCGGGATGAAGCGGACGACATAGCCGACGGCTGCGGCCTGCAGGTCCTTCACGCCGTCCAGGGCGGCCTTCCGCGCCTTGTCCCAGTCGATGCGCTTCAGCGGGTAGACCCCGCCCACCAGGTCGCGGTCGGCGTCGATCAGACGGAACACCTGCTCGGCGGCGAAGCCGATGTCGGCGTCGATGAACAGGAGATGTGTGGCCTCGCTGGCCAGGAACTTGGCGGCCATCACGGCCCGCGCCCGGGTGATCAGGGCGTCGCCGCCCCCAAGGTCGACATGCAGGTCCACGCCCCGCGCCATGCAGGCCCGCTGCAGGTCGAGCACTCCCTGCAAGTAGCTGATATAGGCCATGCCCCCGTAGCAGGGGGTCGCCAGATAGATCGAAAGCCTCTCGGCCATGGACGCCTCGCGGAACACGAAGCGCGAACTTCAGGCGGTTCCGGCCTTACCGCAAGCGGTCAGGGCTGCTTGCCCGGCCAGGTCAGGAAGCCGCGGCGGTCGCGGCCCGCGGCCTGGGCCTCGCAGCCGCAATCGTCGCTGCGTGCGCTAGAGGCGGCCCCGCCGGCGCTGGACGCGCCGCTCTCGCGATAGCTGTATGTCTCCCGCTCGCTTTCGCTGCGCTGGTAGGACGAGCTCTGATGGCCGCCATAGCGATCATCGCGCCGCTCTTCGAAATAGACGCCTTGGGGCGGAACGACGCGCTCGTAGCGTTCTTCGCGACCATAGCCCTGGGCGCGGCCGTCATAGGTCTCGCGACGCTCGTAGGTCGGGCCGCGGCGGTCATGCTCGTCGCGGCCGTAGGCCGGCGGCGGGGGCGCATAGCGTGGCGGCGGCGGGCCGTAGGCGGTCGGCGGCGGCGTGACGAACTGGCGCTCGTAGTGGCGTTCGACATAGCCGTCGGCATAGGCGTTGCGGCGCACCGGCGGGGCGGCGACCTCCCGGATCACCACGATCTTCTTGATGATTACGCGCTCGCGGGCATGGCCGGCCGGACGCGTGGGCCGGGCCGGATGGCCGGGCCGCCAGGCGACGTGGCGCGACTTGGACCATGTCTTGGCGTGTTCGCCCGGCGCGGCGGCCGGCAGGGCGGCTTTCGGCGCCTCGGGAGCCATGGCGGGCTGGGCAGGCGGGCAGGCGGGCTGCGGCGAGGGCGGGCAGGCCGCAGCGGCCGCCGGACCGGTCGCGGGGCCGGTCGCGGGGCCGGTC
>CAMFIW010000030.1 GCA_945952355.1 uncultured Phenylobacterium sp.
GGTTTCGAGGTCGCCGACCGCGCAGCCGCCGCCATGGAAATAGACGAGGCCGCGGGTCCTCGCCGGCGCGCCGGCGGGCGTGTAGAGCCGGGCGCCGATCTTGCCCGCCGCGCCATCGACCTGCAGGTCGCGGGCCTCGACATCCTTGGGCGCGCCCTGGTTCTGAGCCTGGCGCTGCATGCGATAGCCGGCGCGGATCATCTCCGGCGGAATGGCGTCCAGCGGCGGCGCCTCCTGGCCGGCCTGGGCGGCCGCCTGGGCCTCGATCATCGCTTTGAAATGGGGGTCCATCGAAATGCTCGCTTTGCGGGAATGGGGTCAGCCGACCTGGCGTGTCCGGCCTTCCCAATAGGGGGCGCGGAGTTCGCGACGCAGGACCTTGCCGGAAGGATTGCGGGGCAGGACGTCGATGGTGTCCACCGACTTGGGCGTCTTGTAGCCGGCGATCTGGTCGCGGCAATGAGCGACGATCGAGGCGACGTCGAGCGCCGCACCGGCGCGCAGCACCACCACCGCCTTGACCGCCTCGCCCCAGCGTTCGTCGGGCACCCCGATCACGGCGGCGTCGGCGATGTCCGGGTGGCTCATCAGGGCGTTCTCGACCTCGGCCGGATAGACGTTCTCGCCACCCGACACGATCATGTCCTTCACCCGGTCGTGGATATAGAGGAAGCCGTCCTTGTCGAAGAAGCCGGCGTCGCCCGAGCGGAACCAGCCCTCGGCGTCGATCGCCTCGGCCGTGGCCTCCGGGCGGTTCCAATAGCCCTTCATGACCCCGCGCGAGCGGATCTCGATCTCGCCCACCTCGTCGTGGGATGCGTCGCGGCCGTCGATCCGGATGCGGACCTCATAGCCGGGCGAGGGCCGGCCGCAGGCGCGCAGCTTGCCCAGCGCCGGGTCGTGCATGTCGGGCGACAGATAGGTTCCGCCGCCGATGGTTTCGGTGAGGCCGTAGAGCTGCATGAAGTTGGCCCCGAGCCGCGCCTGGGCGCGGGTCAGCACCTCCTCCGAGATCGGCGAAGCGCCGTAGTAGACGTGACGCAGGCTCGACAGGTCGGCCTCCGCCTGGGCCGGGTGCTGCAACAGCATGTTGATGATCGCCGGCGCCATGAAGGCGTGTTTGATCCGGTACTCAGCGATGGTCTGGATCAGCCGGCCGATATCGACCTCGCGCATCACCACCGCCCGCGCGCCCTGGCGCAGGGCCAGCATGCCGAGATTGGCGCCGGCCACGTGGAACAGCGGCATGGCCACCAGAACCCCCTCCTCCGGCGCGAACTTCGCCCAGACCTGGGTCGCCCCCTCGAAGACCGCGTCGTAGTTGGTCTCGGTCAGTTGCACGCCCTTGGGCAGGCCGGTGGTGCCGGAGGTGTAGAGCTGGATGACGTCGTCGTCCGGCAGGGCGGTCATCATCGGGTCGGCCGGCGGCTCGGCGCCGATCCAGGCCCGAAAGCCCGGCCAGGCCGGATGGCCCGGCTCGAACTGGACGACGGTCGAGAGCTCGGGGAGGTCGAGATCGGCGATCGTCTCGGCATAGTCCTGACCGATCACCGCCAGCCGGCAGCCGGCGTCCTTGAGGATGAAGGCGATCTCAGGCGGCGCCAGGCGCCAGTTCACCGGAGTCAGGCAGGCCCGCACCTTCAGGCAGCCGAACCACAGGACGAAGAAGTCGGCATTGCCCTTGGCCAGGGTCCCGATCCGGTCGCCCGGCTCCACGCCTGCGGCCAGCAGCGCCTGGGCGCACTGCGAAGAGAGCGCATCCAGTTCGGCGTATGTGATGGATGAGCCCTCGAACCAGAGAGCCTCGGCGTTCGGCCGCGTACGGCCGTGGAAGCGGGCCACATCGGCCACGCAGCTGATGTCCGCGGACATCGATCCTCCCTAGCGCCCTTCCGGGCTGGGGGCGGACGGTTGTCCCGTCCGCCCCTGCGCTTTCGGCTTACTCGGCCGCCGGCTTCGGCGCGTGTACGAGGACCGCCTTGGTTTCCAGGAACTCGTGGAAGGCGAAGTCGCCCCACTCGCGCCCGTTGCCGCTCATCTTGTAACCGCCGAACGGGGCCATCATGTCGCCGCCGCCGCCATTGATCGACACCTGGCCGGCGCGCAGCTTGGAGGCCACTTCGCGAGCCTTGTTCAGGTCTTCGGCCTGGACATAGGCGGCCAGGCCGTACTCGGTGTCGTTGCCGATATCGATCGCCTGATCGACGCTGTCATAGCCGAGGATCGACAGCACGGGGCCGAAGATCTCTTCCTTGGCGATGGTCATGTCGTTGGTGACGTTGGCGAAGACGGTGGGCTTCACATAGTAGCCCTTGTCCAGTCCGTCCGGACGGCCGACGCCGCCGATGACCAGGGTCGCGCCCTCGTCGATGCCGGCCTGGATCAGCTTCTGGATCTTGTTGAACTGGACTTCCGAGACCACCGGGCCGAGCTGGCTGTTGCCGTTCGGGTCGCCGACGGTGACCTGGCTCGCGGCTTCCTTGGCCACCGCGATCGCCTCGTCCATGCGCTGGGCGGGGACGAGCATGCGGGTGGGCGCGTTACAGGACTGGCCGGAATTGGTCATCATGGTCGCGACGCCGCGGCCCACGCCCTTGGCGAAGGCGCCGTCGTCGAGGACGATGTTCGGGCTCTTGCCGCCCAGCTCCTGGGCCACGCGCTTGACGGTCGGGGCGGCGTTCTTGGCCACCTCGATGCCGGCGCGGGTCGAGCCGGTGAAGGACACCATGTCCACGTCCGGGTGGCTGGAGAGCGGCACGCCGACGCCGATGCCGTCACCGTGCACCAGGTTGAACACGCCAGCCGGCACGCCGGCCGCATGCATGATCTCCGCGAAGATGTGGCCCGAGAACGGCGCCACTTCCGACGGCTTCAGCACCATGGTGCAGCCCGTCGCGATGGCCGGAGCCACCTTGCAGACGATCTGGTTCAGCGGCCAGTTCCAGGGGGTGATGAAGCCGCAGACGCCGATCGGCTCCTTGACGATCATCGTCGGGCCGCGGTCTTCCTCGAACTTGAAGGTCTTCAGGACTTCGACGGCGGTGGCCAGGTGGCCCATGCCGATCGGAACCTGAGCGCGCTGGGCGAGGCTGGACGGCGCGCCCATTTCCTCGGTCACGGCGGTGGCCAGGTCGCCGAAGCGCTTCTGATATTCGGCCAGGATGCGGCCCAGGACTTCCAGGCGCTCTTCGCGGCTGGTGCGCGACCAGGCCGGGAAGGCCTTCTTCGCCGCCTTGACCGCCTTGTCGACGTCGGTCGCATTGCCGAGCGCGATCTTGCCGCAGACTTGCTCGTTCGCCGGGTTGATGACGTCGAGGGTCTTGGATTCGGACGGCTCGACCCATTGGCCGTCGATGTAGAACTTCAGGTACTCGCGCATGACGTCCTCCCGGATCGCTCTTTGGGGAATTTCGCCGCGCAGGGAAAACCAAGCGCCGGCTTCAAACAAGCGTTTTTAGTGATCGGCGATCACTATGGAAGAGAGATTCCGCTTACGGCGCTTGGGATCGCGGTCGTCTCGCGCCCTACCGCTGGTGGACGAGCGGCTGTCCCGCCACCGGACTGCGGGCCTTGAGCACGTATCCCGCCCGGATCGAGCCGATATAGAGGTCCTTCAGGTCGGGCCCGCCCCAGGTGACGTTGGTCGGGTGGTTCACCGTCTCGCCGGACGGGTCATGGATCACGATCACCACTTCGAGCGACGGCGTGATCGCCACCACCTTGTTGGCGGCCGGCAGGCAGACCCAGAGATTGCCCTCGGCGTCCATGCCGACGCCGTCGGTATAGCCGAGGTCGGCCGGATCGGGCGCGGGCGCGCCGGGCGTGGCGAGCTTGCCCAGCACCGGCCCATGGCGGCGCCCCGGCCCCAGCTCGCCGTCCGGCAGGATGTCGAAGGCCATGACGTCGGCGCCCGAGGTCTGGGCGCAATAGAGGACCTTCTCGTCGGCCGACAGCGCCATGCCGTTCGGGAATTTCAGCCCCTCGGCGACGATGTGCGGCGATCCGTCCGGCCGCAGCACGAAGATGAAGCCGTCGGTCCGCCCGTCCAGGGCCTGGGGCCAGGTCTCGGCGTGGGTGGAGTTGGCGCACCAGATATTCCCGGCGGCGTCCATCACCGGATAGTTGGCCGAGGTCAGCCGCTTGCCGCCCACCTCGGCGACCAGGATCTCGTGGACCCCGCTGGCCGGGTCGAACCGCTGTAGCGGCCCCTCCTCCTTGTCGTAGATGCCGAAGTTGGCGATCAGGATGCGGCCCTGGCGGTCCATGTTGATGCCGTTCGGCGCGCCGCCCTTCGGCCCCATCCGCTTGAACGAGCCGTCCGGCAGGATCTCGGCGACGGCGCACTGGTGGTCGGAGGCGAAGACCCGGCCGTCCGGCCCCACCACGACATCCTCCGGCCGGTCGATGCCGACGGCGATCTTCTGGAACGCGGATGTGGGAATGGGCGCGAGCGGCATGGGCTTCCTCCGGGCTTTTCTTTCAGCTTGCGATGGCCGCCCGCCCCCGACAAGCGGCCTTGCTTGCCCGCACGGGCCTCGCTAAAGCCCGGAGGACTCGTCGGAGACCTTCATGAACCCGCTCGCCATCATCATTCCGTTCATCCTCATCATCGCGGCGCTGAACTACATCGACTTCGGCCGGGTCGACTGATCGATGGCCCAGGCTGCGCGCGGCGCGGCCCTCGTCACGGGCGGCGCGCGGCGGATCGGCCGGGCTCTCGCGCTCGCCTGCGCCCGCGCGGGCTATGACGTCGCCATCCACTGCCGCGCCGTCGACGACGACGCCCAGGCCGCGGCCACCGAGGTCAAGGGCCTCGGCCGCAAGGCTTCCCTCCACACCTGCGACCTGCGGCGCGAGTCCGAGACCGCGCCCCTGCTGAACGAGGTCGAGGGCGAACTCGGCGCGGTGACCCTGCTGGTGAACTGCGCCTCGGTGTTCGAGGAGGACAGCTTCGCCGACCTGAACCGCGCCTCCTGGGACGCCCACATCGAGACCAACCTGCGCGCGCCCCTGGTGCTGTCCCAGGCCTTCGCGCGACGCCTGCCGGCCGACCGCGACGGCCTGATCGTCAACATCCTCGACCAGCGGGTGCTCGACCCCGCCCCCGAGTTCTTCAGCTACTCCCTGTCCAAGAGCGCGCTGTGGGACGCGACCCGGATGATGGCCCGCGCGCTGGCCCCCCGCATCCGGGTGAACGGCATCGGCCCCGGTCCGGTGCTGCGCTCGATCCACCAGGCGGAAGCCGATTTCGAGGCGGAGTGGCGCGCCACCCCGCTCGCCCGCGCGGTGTCGCCGGTGGAGATCGCCGACGCCCTGACCTATCTGATTGACGCACGCTCGGTGACCGGCCAGATGATCGCCGTCGACGCCGGACAGCATCTGAGCTGAAGGACGCCATGGCCCTCTCGCCCATCCAGGAGATCCCCGCCCAAACCGCCATCGAACCGACCGAGGCCGCCCCGAACGGCCGCATCGTCATGACCAAGATCTTCGTCACCGGCCTGAAGCTGGACGCGCAGATCGGGGTCTACGCCCACGAGAAGGGCCGCGCCCAGCCGCTGGTAGTCGACGTCGAGCTCGACGTCCCCTCGGCCGGGACACGCAAGTTGGCGGACACCATCAACTACGAGATCGTCGGCGAGCGCGCCCGCGCCATCGTCGCCGAGGGCCACATCCACCTGGTCGAGGATTTCGCCGAGCGCCTGGCCCGCGCGATGCTCGCCGACGACCGCGTCATGCGCGCCCGCGTCCGGGTCGAGAAGCCCATGGCGCTCGCCCCACACGCCGCCGCGGCAGGCGTCGAGATCACGGTCGTGCGGGGCTAGTCCCCGTTCCAGCGCACATGACGAAGCGTTCACAAGATGGACGCGAATTAAAGTGGCGCCGGCTCCAAGAGGGCCCACATCTAGGTCGTACTTGAAACTCGGCGAGCGCCGAAAAGGAGACTGATGTGAGCGATGGTCTGGGTTCCGTTGCTGTCGCGTCGGAGGACAAGACCCTGCCGATCGTGACCTATGTGCTGTTCCTGCTTGGCTTCGTCACGCACGGCGTGACGGCGGTCGTTGGCCTGATCGTGGCCTATGCCAGCCGATCGAGCGCGCGGCCGATGGCGGAGAGCCACTACACCTTCCTGATCCGCACCTTCTGGATCGGCCTCGCGGCGGCAGTGCTGCTGATCACCTACGCCCTGTGGAGCGCCGTGCTGACCATGGTGCTGATCGGCTTCCCGATGCTGGCCCTGGCCGGGATCGTGGGTTGCCTGCTGGCGGCCTGGTACGGCCTGCGCCTGATCGTCGGCCTGGTCCGCCTGGCCAATGACGAGGCCTATCCGACCCCGCGCAACTGGCTGCTGTAACAGCGACGACCCGCGCAACGAAAACGGCCGCCCCGAGCACTCGGGGCGGCCGAATTGTTTTCAGGACCTGCCTGGGATCAGGCCGCCACCAGCTCGCGGCGGACCATGCGGGCATACTCGTCCATCAGGCCCAGCGACAGGGCGCCCGGCGTGAAGCGGTACTCGCCGATCTCGGCCACCGGGGTGACCTCGGCGGCGGTGCCGACCACGAAGCATTCGGTGAAGCCGGCCAGCTCCTCGGGGCGGATGTGACGCTCGATCACCTCGATGCCCTTGGCCTTGGCGAGCGCGATCACCGACTGGCGCGTGATGCCGTTCAGGAAGCAGTCCGGGGTCGGCGTATGCAGGGCGCCGTCCTTGACGAAGAACACGTTCGAGCCGGTGCTCTCGGCGATGTAGCCGCGATAGTCGAGCATCATGGCGTCGGTGTAGCCGTCCTTCTCCGCGGCGTGCTTGGAGATGGTGCAGATCATGTAGAGGCCGGTGGCCTTGGCGTGGACCGGCTCGGTCTCCGGCGACGGGCGCTTGTACTTGGCCCAGCACATGCGGATGCCCTTGGCGCGCTCTTCCGGCTTGAAGTAGCTCGGCCAATCCCACACCGCGATCGCCACGTGGATCTTGGTCTGCTGGGCGCTTACGCCGATCATCTCGGAACCGCGCCAGGCGATCGGCCGGATGTAGGCGTCGGCCAGGCCGTTCTTGGCGCAGGTGTCCTTGCAGGCCTGGTCGATCTCGGCCACCGTGAACGGGATCTTGAAATCGAGGATCTCCGCCGACTTGAACAGACGCTCCGTATGCTCCGTCAGCTTGTAGATTTCTCCCCCGTACATCCGCTCGCCTTCGAACACCGCCGAGGCGTAGTGGAGGCCATGGGTCAATACGTGCACCTTCGCCTCGCGCCAGGCAACGAACTGGCCATCCAGCCAGATCCAACCATCGCGATCGTCGAAGGGAACGAGAGACATTTGGAAACTTCCTCCTTTCAAGGAAGCCCCCTTACAGACCCCCGCGCCCGTCAGGTCAAACAAAATGGGGGCGCGGCGTGAGCGGTCCGGCCGATCCCCGCCTCATCCTGAGGGACGACGAACTGGACGCCGGGCTGGAGCTGATGATGCTGGCGGAGGCCGCCCTGTGGGCCGGGGTCGACGCCGGCCTCGAGGCCGAGGCGATCCGCGAACCGGGGGCGTCGCGCGGGGCGACGCTCGGCCGTTCGCACTGGCGCGCGGCCTTCCTGCTGAAGCGCCGACCCGGCCTGGGGGTGCAGGAACTCGCCCGGTTGACCAGCCTGTCGAAACAGGCCGCGAGCAAGGTCCTGGGCGATCTCGAGGCGCGCGGCCTGGCCGAGAAGGCCGCCGGCGAGCTCGACGGCCGGCGGCGCGCCGCGCGGCTCACCGAGGCCGGCGCCGCCTTCGAGGACCGCATCGCCGAGCGCCTGCGCGGCCAGCTCGCCCGGGCCTATCGCACGGGCGGCCTGGATGGCGTCGGCGGCGCGCGCGCTATACTGGGGGCGCTGGCCGGCAGCCGCGGCAAGGGCGGAGACGCGAGATGAGCGAGGCGGGCGATCGCCACCTGCTGGTCGTGGACGACGACGACCGCATCCGCGACCTGATCAAGGAGTATCTCAGCCGCCACGGCTTCCGCGTCACCGCCGCGCCCGGCGGGGCCGCGGCGCGCAAGCTGATGGAGACGCTGGACTTCGACCTGGCGGTCTTCGACGTGATGATGCCCGGCGAGACGGGGTTCGAGCTGACCAGGTGGCTGCGCGAGCGCAAGGGCGCGGCCGGCCGCACGCCGGTCCTGATGCTCACGGCCCGCGGCCTGCCGGAAGACCGCATCGAGGGCCTGCGCCTCGGCGCCGACGACTATCTGGGCAAGCCCTTCGAGCCGGAGGAGCTGCTTTTGCGCATCGAGGCGATCCTTCGCCGGGCCGAGGCGCGGCCCACGCCGGCCTCAAGCGGTCCGATCTCGCTGGGCGAATGCCGATTCGACCTCGAGCGCGGGGAGCTCTCCCGCGAGGGCGCGCCCGTGCGCCTGACCGAGGCCGAGGTGGCGCTGCTGAAGCGTCTGGCCCGCAGTCCGCACGAGCCGGTGGACCGGCTGGAGCTGGCCCGCGAGACGGTCGACCCGTCCGGCCGCGCGGTCGACGTCCAGGTCACCCGCCTGCGCCGCAAGATCGAGACCGATCCCAAGACCCCGCGCTACCTGCAGACCGTCCGCGGCGTGGGCTATCTGCTGGCGCCCGACTGATGCGCCTGCGGCTCTTCTCCCAGGCCCGCTGGCAGCGGATCGTCAAGCGCAGCCTGCCGACCACCCTGTTCGGCCGCTCGCTGCTGATCATCATCCTGCCCGTGGCGATCATGCAGATCGCCGTGACCTGGGTGTTCTTCGACGCCCACTGGCAGACCGTGACCGCGCGCCTGTCGGACGGCCTGGCGGGCGACATCGCCTGGGCGGTGGAGAGCTACGAGGAAGACCCGACGCCGGCGACGCTGGCCAAGCTGACCGACCGGGCCGAGCGGTCCATGAGCCTGTCCATCGCCCTGCAGCCCGGCCGCACCTTGCCGGAGCGCCGGCGGCAGAACGCCTTCGCCGTGGTCGACCGGTCGCTGGAGCGAGCGCTGGCGGCGCGGATCGACGCCCCCTTCTGGTTCGACACCACCCGATACCCCGCCTATGTCGACATCCGCGTGCTGACTCCCAACGGGGTGATGCGTGTGCTGGCGCCCCGCGACCGCGCCGTCGCCACCCAGGGCCACATCTTCGTGCTGTGGATGACCGTGGCGACCCTGATCCTCACCGCCATCTCGATCCTGTTCATCCGCAATCAGGTCCGCGCGATCGAGCGCCTGGCCCAGGCCGCCGACGATTTCGGCCGCGGCGTAGAGGCGCCGGCCTTCAAGCCGCACGGCGCGCGCGAGGTGCGCCAGGCCGCCCACGCCTTCCTGGCCATGCGATCGCGCATCCAGCGCCATATCGACCAGCGCACCGCCCTGCTGGCCTCTGTCAGCCACGACCTGCGCACGCCACTCACCCGCCTGAAGCTGGAGCTGGCGCTGGCCGAGCCGAACAAGCGCACGGCCGAGATGAAGCGCGACCTCGCCGAGATGGAGCACATGATCGACGAATACCTCGCCTTCGCACGCGGCGAGGGCGGTGAGGCCGTCGAGACCGTCCGCCTGAAAGGCCTGATCGAGGAAGTCAGCGAGGGCGCCGTGCGCGCCGGCGCGGAGGTGAATGTCGCCGCCGATCCGGAGCTGACCGCCGTCGTCCGTCCGATGGCCCTGAAGCGGGCCTTGGCCAACCTGGTGATGAACGCCGCGGTGCACGGCGAGCACATCGCGGTCACCGCCGCGGCCCGCGCCACGGGCGGGGTGGAGATCGTGGTGGACGACGACGGCCCCGGCATTCCGGAAGACCGCTACGAGGACGCCTTCAAGGCTTTCAACCGCCTCGACGACGCGCGCAACCAGAACGACAAGGGCGTGGGCCTGGGCCTCGCCATCGCCCGCGACGTGGCCCGCGGGCACGGCGGCGACGTCACCCTAGACCGCTCCCCGCTCGGCGGCCTGCGCGCGGTGGTGCGTCTGCCCGGCCAGAAGTGACGGGGCGTCTTGATTTGGTCGCGGTTGCCGCAGAGGTTCGCCGGCGCTCAACCTGGAGGGCCCCCATGAAGCTGCATCGTCTCGCCCTGGCGACGGCCCTGCTCGCGAGCCCGGCGCTGGCGGCGTCGGCTCCTGGCGTACAGGGCGACTGGATGACCCCGAGCGGCTCCGGCAAGGTGCGCATCGCCGGCTGCGGCGGCGGGAAGGTCTGCGGGACGATCGTCTGGCTGAAGGCCCCCAACGACCGCGAGACGGGCAAGCCCCTGGTCGACGAGAACAATCCCGAGGCGGCTTTGCGCACGCGGCCGATCCAGGGCCTGCAGATCCTGAGGGGCTTCAGCGCCGGATCGAACGGCAAGTGGTCCGGCGGTTCGATCTACGACCCCCAGAGCGGCAGAACCTATGATTCCAAGCTCAGCCTCAACCCAGACGGAACGTTGAAGGTCGAGGGCTGCATCGCGATCATCTGCCAGGCCCAGACCTGGAAGCCCGCGGCCTGACGCGTCAACCGATCTCGGCGGCCTTCACGCGCCGTCGCGCCCAGCCGATCACGGTGGGCGCCAAGGACAGCAGGGCCAGGCCCACCATGGGCAGGATCAGCATGGGATCGTGCAGGCTGTGCAGGCCCGGGCGTTGGCCTTCGCCGAGCACGCGCCCCAGGCCCGCCCCGAAGAATGCGTAGATGGCCGCGGTCGGGACCTCGCCGAGCAGGGTCGCCAGGACGAAGGGCCAGGCCGGCACCCGCGCCAGGCCGGCGGCGATATTGACCGGACCGAATGGGAACAGGGGGATCAGCCGCATGGTCAGGATGTGCGAGAAGGTGTTGCGTCCGAAGCCCTCGATGATCCGATGCACCATGGGGCTCGACCGCTCGGCCCGTTCCTGGAGCGACGAGCCCGCGGCCAGATAGGCGGCCGCATAGGTCGCCGTCGCACCGACGGTGGCGCTGAACATCGTCAAAAGGGCGCCGATCACGGGCCCGAAGATCGCCCCGGAGGCCACGGTCAGGATCAGCGCCACCGGCATGCCGCTGGCCACGACCACCACGAATACGCCGACGAACAGCGCCGCCGCGCCAAACGGATGCTCGATCGCGAACAGGTGCAGTTCGTGATGGTGAGCCTTCAGGGCGGTCAACGAAAATTCCTTGGCCAGGCCCGTCGAGAGCCCGACCACGAACAGGGCCAGCAACAGCAGCGCCGGGACGAAGCGTAGCCAGCTTCGTGGGCGGCGCGCCTCCAGGCTCAACCGCCGAGCTCCCGCGATCGAGCGGCCGCGGCGGCGACCGCTTCGCGCAGCAGGGGCTCAAGCCCGCCCCGCCCCATGAGGACCTTGAGCGCCGCCTCGGTGGTGCCGTTGGGAGAGGTCACCTGGCGGCGAAGCTCGGAGGGTTCCGTCCCGCTGAAGGCCATCTGGGCCGCGGCCCCCGCCATCGTCGCCCGCGCCAGTCGCCGCGCCGCCTCTTCCGGGAGTCCGGCGGCGACGCCACCGGCTTCCAGGGCCTCGACGAAGGCGTAGAAATAGGCCGGAGCCGAGCCGGACACCCCGGTCGCGGCGTGCAGCAGGTCCTCATCGTCCAGGTCGACCACGGTTCCGACCGGACCGAACAGGGCCCGCGCCCGGGCGCGGGCTTCGGGATCGGCGGCGTAGAGGCTGGCGACGCCCTGGCCGATCGCCGCGGCGCTGGTCGGCATCACGCGGGCCACGCGCGTTCCGCCGAACGCCGCGGAGATGTCGGCCGCGCTCACGCCTGCCGCCACCGAGACGAGCACGGCCTCGGGCGCCAGCAAACCGCTCACCTCCGCGGCGGTCTCGCGCCAGAGCTGCGGCTTCACCGCGAGCAGAACGGTCTTGGCCTCCGCGAGCGACGCGTCCGGCGGATTGAGCCGTGCGCCGGCGGCCTCGGCGGCGCGCGCGCCGTCGTTCGGATAGGGATCGCGCAGGATCAGCTCGGCCGGCTTGAACGCGCCCGCGCGCTCCCAGCCCTCGATCAGCGCGCCGCCCATGCGGCCGGCTCCCAGCAACAGGATGGGCGTCATTCAGGTCCCCACGGTTCGGTCGCCGGGCAACCTAGTGCGCAATCTCCGCGAAATCGAGGCGATGCGAGACTCACGACCTCCGCCCGCAAAGGAGACCGGGCCCGACAAGATCTTTGCTGGAGAGTCGGTGGGGGTGCGAAGCTTCACGAGATGGGGCGTTTCGGTTTCGAACCCACGTCGTCACGCGCCGCCGCCGGCGTCTCATGACACTTCCCCCACGTGCGTGGAGGAAGAGTCCTAAGCTTCCCCGACCGTGTCGAACATGCAGGCCGCGATGGCCTCGGACGGGCTCTTGCCGCCGCGCGCCAGGAAGTCGAACGCGGGATAGAAGCGGTCGGCCGCCTCCATCGCCACGTCGATCATCGCCGCGGCCTGGGCCAGGGACGGACGCTCGTTGGTCATCAGGGCCATGGCGTGGCGGAACACGATCTCGCCGTCGTCCCACACCTCGAAGTGCCCCAGCCAGACGCGCTGGTTGATGATCGAGGTCAGCTCGAAGGCGGCGGCGCGCTGTTCGGCGGTCACCTGCAGGTCGATCGAAAGGCAGAGCTGCAGGCAGTCGGCCTCAGGACGCCAGGCGAACCAGAGCTCGTAGTCCTTCCAGTCGCCGGCCAGGGTGAAGGCGAGGTCGCCATCCTCGGTACGGTCGAACTGAAGGTTCTCGGCCTGGAGCACATGCTCGACGACGTCGAGCGGATCCTGCGCGAGGAGGGCGTCTTCGTCAGAATGGGGGCTGTCCATAAGACCTGAGGTCCTTTCGCAGCGGTCCGGGGAGACCCCACGAATCACCCTGCACCGCC
>CAMFIW010000031.1 GCA_945952355.1 uncultured Phenylobacterium sp.
GCTTTGGTTGCATCGGGCGAAGCGGCCTATATCGTCGCGTCGCGCGCACCTGCGTGGTTGGACGACCGTTCGTGAGCCGATCCCTGGTCATTGCCGTCGACGCCATGGGGGGCGACCACGGCCCGTCTATCACAATTCCCGGACTTTCGATGGCGGCGCAGCGGCTGCCGGCGGAGGTGCGCTTCCTGATCCACGGCGACGAGGCGCTGATCGCCGCGGAACTCGCGCGGCAGGCGGCGCTGAAGGGCCGCTGCGAGGTGCGCCATACCGACAAGGTCATCGCATCTGACGAGAAGCCGGCGACGGCGGTGCGGCGCGGGCGCGGCGCCTCGATGTGGAATGCGGTCGAGTGCGTGAAGGCCGGGGAGGCCGTGGCCGCGGTCTCCTGCGGCAACACGGGCGCCCTGATGGCGATCTCGCGACTGATCCTGCGGATGAGCGTCGACGTGGAGCGGCCGCCCTTGGTCGTGCCCTGGCCGGGCGTGAAGGGCGTGACCACGGTGCTGGACGCCGGCGCCAATATCGAATGCGACGCCGAGCGGCTGGTCGAGTTCGCCATCATGGGCGAGGCCTATCACCGCGCTGCCTACAGCATCGCACGGCCGACCGTGGGGCTGCTGAACGTCGGTTCCGAGGATCAGAAGGGCCACGACGAGGTGCGCGAGGCCGACGCCATCCTGAAGAGCGGCCGGTTCGACATCGACTATCGCGGTTTCGTCGAGGGCGACGACCTGGCGAAGAACCAGGTGGACGTGGTGGTGACCGACGGCTTCACAGGCAATGTGGCGCTTAAGACCGCCGAGGGCACGGCGGGCTATATCGTGGGCGAGCTGCGCGGGGCCCTGACCTCGACCTGGCTGGCCAAGCTAGGCGCCATGCTGGCGAGGCCCGCCCTGCGCGCCTTCATCAAGAAGATGAGCCCGCCGCCGGCCGCGCCGTTTCTGGGCCTCAATGGGCTGGTGATCAAATGCCACGGGGGCGCCGACGCCCGTGACTTCGACCAATCGATCGGCCTGGCGGTCGATTTGGCGCAAAGCGACTTCGCGTCGGAGATCGAACGGAATATGACGCGGCTCTCCGCCGCGCTGGCGGCGGCGCCTGCGTCCCCCGTCGAGGAGCCGTCCTGAGTTGACCAAAGTGATGCGTAGCGTCGTGACCGGTGTCGGCGGCTATCTGCCCGACGAGGTGGTCACCAACAACGATCTGGCGCAGATCGTGGACACGTCCGACGAGTGGATCGTCGAGCGCACGGGCATTCGCCAGCGCCATCGCGCGGGCGCCGACCAGCCGGTCTCGGACCTGGCGGTGGAGGCGGCCAAGCGGGCCCTGGCCGCGGCGGGCCGCAGCCCCGACGACGTCGACCTGATCATCGTCGGCACCACCACGCCCGACCTGACTTTTCCCGCGGTGGCGACCATCGTGCAGCGCAAGCTGGGCTGCCCGGTCGGCGTGGCTTTCGACGTCCAGGCGGTGTGTTCGGGCTTCGTCTACGCGCTGTCGACGGCCGACGGCTTCGTGGCGCGGGGCCGCTCGAAGTGCGCCCTGGTGATCGGCGCCGAAACCATGACCCGTCTGATGGACTGGACCGACCGCGGCACCTGCGTTCTGTTCGGCGACGGCGCGGGGGCCGTGGTGCTGGAGCCGGGGGAGGGCGACGGTTCGACCGCCGACCGTGGCCTGCTGGGCTTCGCCCTGCGCGCCGACGGCGCCAAACAGGACCTGCTCTATGTGGACGGCGGGGTCTCGTCCAACGGCCAGATCGGGCACCTGCGGATGCAGGGCAATCAGGTCTTCCGTCACGCCGTGGTGAACATCTCCGAGGCGGTGATCGCCGCGGCCGGCGACGCCGGCATCGAAGTGGCCGATGTCGACTGGTTCATCCCGCATCAGGCCAACCAGCGCATCCTCGACGGCGTCGCTCGCCGGCTGGGCATCGACGAGGCCAAGGTGATTTCGACCGTGGCCGAGCACGCCAACACCTCGGCGGCCTCGATCCCGCTGGCCCTGGCCAAGGGCGTGGAGGACGGGCGCATCGAGCCGGGCGACGTGCTGCTGATGGAGGCCATGGGCGGCGGCCTCACCTGGGGCGCCTGCGTGGTGCGGCTTTAACGTCTCTGGACGAATCGCGTCCGAACGCACCCAGAATCGCCACTGACGGCTTGAAGTCTTTGACCTGATGCGACAATCAGTCCATCAGAGTGGTCCGGCGCCGGAGCGTGACGGCCACCGGACTGGAGCATTTGTGGGGGCGGGGTGAGTATGAAGGGCGCGACGGTGACGCGGGCCGATCTGTGCGAAGCGGTCCACGAAGAGGTGGGTCTGACCCGCCAGGATTGTTCGGAGTTGGTGGAACGCACCCTCGAGTTGGCCGCCCAGGCCTTGGAGCGCGGAGAGCAGGTGAAGCTTTCCGGTTTCGGCGTCTTCCAGGTCCGCGCCAAGCGCGCCCGCATGGGCCGCAATCCCAAGACCGGCGAACCCGCCGCGATCGAACCGCGCCGCGTGATCGGTTTCCGAGCCTCGCAGGTGATGAAGGCGCGGGTGGATCGCGCCCTGGCGAAGTGAGGCTGAGAGGCCGGTGGCCAAGGGCCCTGACGCCTTTCGCACCATCTCGGAAGCAGCCGACGAGCTGAACGTGCCGCAGCATGTGCTGCGGTTCTGGGAGACCAAGTTCTCTTTCATCCGCCCGATGAAGCGGGCGGGCGGCCGCCGGTTTTACCGGCCGCAGGACATCGCCGTGCTGCGCGGGGTGAAGACCCTGCTTCACGAGGACGGCCTGACCATCAAGGGCGTCCAGAAGCTGCACAAGGAAGAGGGGCTGAAGAGCCTGCTGGCGGCGACGCCGGGCATGCGCGCGGCCAAGCCGAAAGTGACCAGGACGCCCGGCCCGAAGGGGGCGCGGGTCGACGAGGCCGGCCGCGAGCGGCTGATGTTCGCCCTCGACGACCTCTTGGCGGCCAAGAAGAAGCTCGACGGACTGCTGCGCAGCTAGGCTCGAAATTCAGCTTGCCCCGAAGGCGCAAGGCGCTAGAAGGGCCGCTCGCCGATGTCGGAGCGTAGCGCAGCCTGGTAGCGCACTTGACTGGGGGTCAAGGGGTCGTGGGTTCGAATCCCGCCGCTCCGACCATCGGTGGTCTTCCCAAAGCCCTAGGATTCGCGGTTCATCCAGGTGATGAGCGGGAGGATCGGCAAGCCCCAGAGGATGCCGACCACGGCGAAATATGCGAACTTGATCGCCCCGTTGTCGGGCAGGTGGTCGGCGAGGGTGGCGGCCAGCCAGATGTAGCCGCTGAGGAAGGCCAGGAGGCCGGCCCCGCCGATCAGCTTCTTCACGCGCGCGCTCATGGGACGGAGCTATAGGCGGCCGCGAACGGCGCGTCACCTGTCGGGGCGGATCACCAGCACGGCGATGGCGAGAATGGCCGTCGCCCCGGCCGTGGCCAGCAGCAGCATTGCCAGCAGTCCCTGGAAGCGGAGGCCCAGAGCCTGGGCCGCAAGCCCGCCGAGCCCCGCGCCGGCCAACCCCAGCAGCAGGCAAGCGAACAGGCTCAACCGTCTGCGCACGAGGCCACGCGCCACCCAACCGGCCACCAGGCCCGCCAACACCACGCCGAGCAGGCCGACGTTCTCCAAACGATGCTCCTCGCGACGCTGCAACGCCTCGAACGAGCATCTGCGGCGTCGCGTCGCGCGGCAAGCGTGGACGCGGAGGCGCATCTCGGGTAGCGGAGCTTCACGCGTTCTTCGAAGGGCTTACGTCAACCCCCAATGACTTCCTTCCTCCGTTCGGACCGGTCGCGGCCGGTGGCAATCTGGTTGTTCGCCGTGGCCGTGCTGGTGCTGGCCATGGTCGTTGTGGGCGGGGCGACCCGGCTGACCGATTCCGGCCTGTCGATCACCCAGTGGAAGCCGGTGTCCGGCGCCCTGCCGCCGATGTCCCAGGCCGACTGGAACCAGGAGTTCGAGCGCTACAAGCAGATCCCGCAATACGCCCAGCTCAACAAGGGCATGAGCCTTTCGGCGTTCAAGGCGATCTACTGGTGGGAGTGGAGCCATCGGCTGCTGGGCCGGTTGGTCGGCGTGGCCTTCGGCCTGCCGTTCGTGGTGTTCCTGGTGCGCCAGGAGATTCCGCGCCGGCTGATCTGGCGCTGCGGGGTGCTGTTCGCCCTTGGCGGCCTGCAGGGCCTGGTGGGCTGGTGGATGGTGGCCAGCGGCCTGGTCGATCGCATCTCGGTCGCGCCGGAGCGGCTGGCGACGCACCTGGGCCTCGCCTTCATCCTCCTTGGAGCGCTGGTCTGGACCGGGCTCGACGCCTGGGCCGGGGCGCCGCGGGTGACCGTGCCGAACCCCTGGGTTCGCGGAAGCTGGGCGCTGATCGGCCTGATCTATTTCCAGATCCTGCTGGGCGCCCTGGTGGCCGGCAACGATGCGGGCCTGGTCTATAACGACTGGCCGCTGATGAACGGGCAGCTGTTCCCCAAGGACTATGCGGGCGACGGCCTGTGGCAGACCCTGGCCCACAGCCAAGGCGCGGTGCAGCTGCATCACCGCCTGGGCGCCTATGCCCTGCTGATCGCGGCCATCGCGTCGGCGGTCGGCGCCCTGCGCTCACGGCATCTTCCGGGCGACGCCAAGGCGCTGGCGCTGGCGCTCGCGGGCGGGGTCGTACTTCAGGCCTGCCTGGGGATCGCGACCCTGATGACCCACGTGCCGATCGCCCTGGGCATGGCGCACCAGGTGATGGCGGCCCTGGTGCTCAGCACCGCCGTGGCCTTCGCCTGGCGGGTCCGCCGGCCCTAACGCCTCTATTTGGCACGCCAACCGCGGCCCCGTTCGATTGCGTTGAAATATCCTATCCAGGGGGATAGGATATTCGCATGTCGGACAAGCACGCATCCCATCCCGCCATCGCCAGCCGCCTGCGTCGCGCTGAGGGGCATCTGAGATCGGTGATCGCCATGATCGAGGCGGAGCGCAGCTGCCTCGACATCGCCCAGCAGCTCCACGCGGTGGAGGCGGCGGTGGCCAACGCCAAGCGCGAGCTGATCCACGACCACATCGAACACTGCCTTGAGGACGGCGGCTCGGCCGATCTCAAGGAGATCAAGCAGCTGACCAAGTACCTGTAGCGACGGCGACGCCGTCCGGAGGAACGCCATGCATCACACCAAGACGGCCGGCGGCGGCCGCAACCTGCACAGCCACATGTGGATCTTCGGTCTCGGAGGCCTGGCGCTCGGCGGCGGCTTCCTGGTGTTCGCGCCGCAGATCCCGGTCGTGAGCAAGTCGATCCTGCTGTTCGCGGGCTTCCACCTGGTCGGCGCGGTGATCCTGCTGGCCACGCTCTATTTTGGAGCTGGGCGCGACTGGCTGAGGCGCCTGGGCGGCGGGAAGGCCAAGACCGACCGGCTGGACTTCGGGTGGGGGCCAGGCTGGATGAATGGCCTTGCCCTCGTCTCGTTCGCCTGCCTGGCGGGCGCGATCCTGATCGAGGTGGCGGCGCCGGCCTGGTGGCCCGCGGCCTTCGCTCTCGTGGGGCTGGCGGCGAACTTCCTGGCCGGCAATTCGATCATGCGCGGCTTCCGGCGGGTGGATCAGTCGGTGCTGCCGCTGGTGCGCTTCCTGCCCAAGGGCGAGGGCCTGGTGCTCGACGCCGGCTGCGGCGCCGGGCGGACCAGCATCGCGGTGGCCCGGGCCCTGACCGCGGCGCGGGTGTTCGCCGTCGATCGGTTCGACGCAGACTATATCGACGACGGCGGCCGCGACCTGTTGGCGCGGAACCTGGCGCTCAGCGGGGTCTCCGACCGGGTCAGCGTCGAGCAGGCCGACCTGACGGCCCTGCCGTTCGCCGAGGGCGACTTCGACGGCGTGGTCAGCACCCACGTCTATGACCACCTGGGCGCGGGCAAGCAGAAGGGGCTGGACGAAGCCTATCGGGTGCTGAAGCCCGGCGGCCGCTTCCTGATGGGCGTCTGGGTGCCCGGCTGGTCGATGTTCACCATCGGGGCGGTGCTGTCGTTCTTCCTGACCTCCAAGGCCAAGTGGCGCGAGATGGCCAAGACCGCCGGATTCGAGCTGGAGGACGAGCAGGTCAACAATCACGCCTGGTTCCTGGTGATGCGCAAGCCGGTGGCGGGCTGATGAACCTCACAGAGTTGATCGCCGGAGGTGCGTCGAACCTCTGGCTGTTCATTCCGAGCGCCATGCTTCTGGGCGCCCTGCACGGGCTGGAGCCCGGCCACTCCAAGACCATGATGGCGGCCTTTATTGTCGCGGTGCGCGGAACGGTCTGGCAGGCCGTGCTGCTGGGGCTCTCGGCGACGGTGTCGCACACCCTGGTGGTCTGGGTGGTGGCGCTGGGCGGCCTGGCCTTGGGGCGCAACTTCACCGAGGCGGACGAGCCCTGGTTCCAACTCGCCTCGGCGGTGGCGATCGTCGGGGTGGCGCTCTGGATGCTCTGGCGCATCTGGCGCGAGGGACGGCCGGCGAAGGCGCACCATCACGATCATGATCACGGGCACAGCCACGATCACCACCACGACCACGATCACCACCACGGCGAGCCGGCGCGCATGCTCGGCGCGGACCACCACGAGGGCGATGCGCACCAGCGCGCCCATGCGGCCGAGATCGAGCGCAAGTTCGCCGGGCGGCAAGTGACGACGGGCCAGATCGTGGCCTTCGGGATCACCGGCGGCCTGATCCCGTGCCCGGCGGCGATCACCGTGCTCCTACTGTGCCTGCAGCTGAAGAAGGTGGCGATGGGGGCTGTGCTGGTCATGGGCTTCAGCGTCGGCCTGGCGGTGACCATGGTCTCGGCCGGGGTGATCGCGGCCCTGGGCGCGCGCCATGTGAGCAAGCGCTGGGCGGGCTTCGACGCGCTGATGCATCGCGCGCCCTACTTCTCCGGCGGGCTAGTGTTGATCGTTGGCGGCGTGCTGGCTGTCCAGGCGGCGCAGAAGCTCTGGCTGTGAGGATTTGGCGTCCCTGATGCGCGGGCCTAGGCTGACCGCCGCTGAAGGGGAGGGCGCTCATGAGCCCGGATTGCGCCGCGCTCGCCGCGCGGATCGAGGCCAAGGCGGGAGCCTATGGCGGCATGCTGCCATCAGCGCCCGGCGTGGTGCTCTACAAGGTGATGGGGAAGATGTTCGCCATCCTGAGCGCGCGGAAGTCGGAATACGTGATCCTGAAGAGCGATCCGCATCTGGCCGAGGTGCTGCGCGAGCAATATGCCGGGATCGGGCATCGCTCGCACCTCGACCGGCGGTTCTGGATCAGCGTGGACGTTGGATCGGATGTGCCGGACGAAGAGATCGGGCGGCTGGTCGACCAGTCCTACGAACTGATCTGCGCCGGGCTGACCAAGAAGCAGAAGGCGGAGCTGGCGGGGCTCTCGACCTGAGCGCTTGAGGACGATGGAGGGGCGTCCCGAGCAAAGTGGTATCATATTACCACATTCCGCAAAGCCTTACGAAATAAGGGTTTTCCGAAGGTTCGGGTTTGTAAGTGTTGACACGCCCATCTGGCTGCCGTAGTAGCGCGCCCTCTGATCGCGGGCGCCGTCCGCGGGCCCTATTTTACGGATCGTTCCTATGCAGAAGACGACGGCTTCGCTGAAGCCCGCCGACGTCGAGAAGAAGTGGATCGTGATCGACGCCGAGAATGCCGTGGTCGGCCGTCTCGCCACGTTCATCGCGATGCGCCTTCGCGGCAAGCACCGCCCCGACTACACCCCGAACGTGGACTGCGGCGACTATGTCGTCGTGCTCAACGCCGACAAGGTGAAGTTCACCGGCCGCAAGCTGCAGCAGAAGACCTACTACTGGCACACCGGCTATCCGGGCGGCATCAAGGAACGCACCGCGGACAAGATCCTCGGCGGCAAGTTCCCCGAGCGCGTGCTGGAAAAGGCCGTCGAGCGCATGCTGCCGAAGGAAAGCCCTCTGGCCCGCAAACAACTGACGCACCTGCGCATCTACAACAGCGGTGAGCATCCGCACGAGGCGCAGAACCCCGAGACCATTGCGTTCGCCGACATGAACGCCAAGAACGTGCGGAGCAAGTAAGCCAGATGTCCGAAGCTCCCACTGGTTTCGATGCGCTGCAAAGCCTGTCCTCGAACCCGCAAGCCGACGCGCCCGTCCACGAGCGCACGGTCGACGCCCAGGGTCGCGCCTATGCGACCGGCAAGCGGAAGAACGCGATCGCCAAGGTCTGGATCAAACCGGGCAAGGGCCAGATCACGATCAACGGCCGCGACCAGGAAGTCTATTTCGCCCGTCCGGTGCTGCGCATGATGATTGCTCAGCCGCTGGAAGTGACCGACCGCCTGGGTCAATTCGACGTGGTGGTCTCGGTGGAAGGCTCCGGCCTTTCCGGCCAGGCCGGCGCGATCCGTCACGGCCTGTCCAAGGCTCTGACCTATTTCGAGCCGGGCCTGCGCCCGGTGCTGAAGCCGCACGGCTTCCTGACCCGCGACCCGCGCGTCGTGGAGCGGAAGAAGTACGGCAAGGCCAAGGCCCGACGCAGCTTCCAGTTCTCGAAGCGCTAACCGCGCGCGAGCACCTGTGTTCGCGAGGGGGCGCTTCGGGAAACCGAGGCGCCCCTTCTGCTATCTGGACCCTGTTTTCTGGACCCCATGACCATGACCCACACCGTTTTCATCGATGGCGAAGCCGGCACCACGGGCCTGCAGATCCGCGACCGGCTGGCCAAGCACACCAGCGTCGAGGTGATCTCGATCGATCCGGCCCGGCGCAAGGACGCGGACGCGCGCGCGGAGCTGCTGAACGGGGTGGATGCGGTCGTGCTCTGCCTGCCCGACGACGCGGCCAAGGAGGCCGTGGGCATGATCAGCTCGAACAAGGTCAAGGTGGTCGACGCCTCGACGGCGCACCGGGTGGCCTCGGGCTGGACCTACGGCTTCGCCGAGCTGGACCGCGACCAGCGCGACGCGATCCGCAGCGCGCGGCTGGTGAGCAATCCCGGCTGCTATCCGACCGGTTTCATCGCCCTGGTGCGGCCGCTGGTCGACGAAGGCCTGATCCCGGCCGACTTCCCGCTGACCGTGACCGCGATTTCCGGCTATTCGGGCGGCGGCAAGGGGCTGATCGGCGAGTTCGAGGACACGGCGCCGCCGGCCGGGACCAATGACGCCTATCGCACCTACGGCCTGACCCTGGCGCACAAGCACGTGCCGGAAATGCGGAAATTCGGCGGGCTCGACCACCCGCCGGTCTTCGCGCCCAGCGTCGGGCGTTATGCCCAGGGCATGCTGGTGGAGGTTCCGCTGCAGCTCTGGGCCCTGGCGGGCAAGCCGAAGTCGAGCGAGCTGCGCAAGGCGCTGGCCGCCGCCTATCAGGGCGAGACCTTCGTCGACGTGGCCTCGGCCGAGGAATGCGCCGAGCTGCAGAAGGTGCGCGCGGGGGCCGGCGGCTACAACGCCGTGCTCGACCCGGAAGCCCTGAATGGCACCAACCGCATGCGGCTCTACGTGTTCGGCAATGACGAGGCGGGCCAGGCGCGACTGGTGGCCCAGCTCGACAACCTGGGCAAGGGCGCCTCGGGCGCGGCCGTGCAGAACCTGAACCTGATGCTGGGCCTGCCGGAGGACGCCGGGCTGTGAGCCTGCGCCCGGCCCGGCCGGAGGATGCGGCGGCGATCGCCGTGATCCACCGCCAGGCCATGCGGATCTCGCTGCCCTTCCTGCCCGAGCTGCATACGGCGGACGAGGACCTGTGGTTCGTCCGCGAGAAGCTGATGGTCGAGAACGAGGTCTGGGTCGCCGAGGCGGACGGACGGGTGGCGGGCTACATCGCCTTCCATCCCGGCTGGATCGAGCACCTCTTCGTCCATCCCGACCAACAGGGGCGCGGTCTGGGACCGACGCTGCTGGCCAAGGCGCTGGAGGACGGGGCCGAGCGGCGGCTCTGGACCTTCCAACAGAACAGCCGGGCGCGAGCCTTCTACGAGGCGCGCGGCTTCGTGGCGGAGGAATTCACCGACGGACACGGCAACGAGGAAAAGACGCCGGACGTGCGTTATATGCGCCCGGCGATGTAACCGACCGGCGGTCTCGTACGTAGATCAAGGCATGAGCACCGCACCCCTCGACCGCCGCCGTTTCCTGATGGGCTCCGCCCTGGTCGCCGCCGCCCTGGCGCCCGGCCTCGCGCTCGCCGCCGATCCCTATGCCGCGTCGACCTGGCGCAAGATCTCCGACACGGACTGGAAGCAGCGCCTGCCGGCGTTCAGCTACGAGGTGCTGCGCCACGAGGCGACCGAGCGGCCGGGGACGAGCCAGCTGCTGGGCGAGCACCGCAAGGGGACGTTCGTCTGCCTGGGCTGCGGCCTGCCGCTGTTCAAGTCGGACTGGAAGTTCGAGAGCGGGACGGGCTGGCCTAGCTTCTACACGGCCATCAAGGGCGCGCTGGCCAAGAAGACCGACCTCGCCATCGGCATTCCGCGCACCGAGTATCACTGCGCCCAGTGCCTGGGCCATCAGGGCCACGTGTTCGACGACGGCCCGCAGCCGACCGGCCTGCGCTATTGCAACAACGGGGCGGCGCTGAGGTTCGTGCCGGCTTGATTGCCGAAGCGGGTCACGCTCTCTAGGTTCGCGCCGAACCGAAGGGGGTCCGATTGAAGGCTTGGCTATCCGTCGCGGCGGCGCTCGTCGCCCTGGCCTTGAGCGCCTGCGCGCCGGCGCGGGCGGACAACGACGCCGACCGGATGGGGCGGACCACCATCGACGCCATCCAGCGCAACGACTGGATCGTGATCGACAAGAACCTGGCGCCGGTGATGGCGGAGGATCCGCAGCACGCGCCGAAGATCGTGGTGCTGCAGAGCCATTTCCCGGCCGATCCGCCCTGGTCGATCAAGCTGATCTCGTCCGGCGTGACGAAGGAAGTGAAGGGCAAGTCGCCCGAGCGTGAGACGCTGAGCTACCTCTACACCTTCCCGGACAGGCGGCTGCTGGTCGACCTGGTGGTCGAGCATGTCGGCTGGCGGCGCTACCCGGAGCCGAAGCCCTTGAAGCCTGGACAACTCGCACCCGAGCCGCCGGCCAATGTGGTCGAGCCGCCGATCGAGACGACCGAGCCCGCCGAGCCGAAGCCGGTGGAGGGCTGGAAGCCCTATCGCGTGGTGCGGATCTACAAGCTGGATTCGGTAGCGGTCCGGCCGGTGGCCGCGGCGGACGAGGCGGCGGCGAAGTTCTGGGCGCCTGGCAAGAGCCTGGCCCAGTGGGCGTTCCTGATGGCGACCCTGCTGATGCCGGCGGTGATGCTGAGCGTGGCGATCGCGGTCGCACGGGCGAAGGCGCTGCCCTGGAAACTCGCCTGGTTCGCGCTCTGCTTCGTGGGCGTTGGCGCGGCCTGGATGAACTGGACCAGCGGCGTTGCCGGGCTGGAGCCGGCGATCAACCTGGTCGGTTTCGGCCTGAGCCGAGGACCGTCGCCGCTTTCGCCCTGGATCCTGGGCTTCGCCCTGCCGGTCGGCGCGCTGATCTCGGCCCTGAGGCTTGCCCTGCGACGCAGGCCCTAGGACTTCACCTTGACATAGGAGCCGGGCGCGTCCTCGAGCGGGGGAAGCGGTCCCTTGGCGGGGTCGCGGGCGGGGACCAGCTTTCCCGAGCGAGCCTTGAGCCATTCGGCCCAGTGCGGCCACCAGGAGCCGGGAGTCTCCACCGCGCCCGCCATCCACTGATCGACCGAGGCCGGCAGGTCGGAGTTGGTCCAATGCTGGTACTTCTTGGCGACCGGCGCATTGATGACGCCGGCGATGTGGCCGGAGCCGGCGAGGGTGAAGGTGACGGGGCCGCCGAACAGCCGGGCGCCGCGATAGACCGATCGGGCCGGGGCGATGTGGTCTTCCTTCGACGACTGCACGTAGATCGGGGTCTTCACCTTGGCGAGGTCGAGGCGGACGTTGTCGAGGGTGAGCTCGCCCTTGGCCAGCGCGTTCTCCATGTAGAACTTGCGCAGGTAGAAGAGGTGCAGGGTCTTCGGCATCCGCGTCTGGTCGGAGTTCCAGAACAGCAGGTCGAAGGGCTTGGGCTCCTTGCCCATCAGGTAGTTGTTCACGAAGAACGACCAGATCAGGTCGTTGGAGCGCAAGAGGTTGAAGGTGTCGGCCATCGACTGGCCGCGCAGGACGCCGCCCTCGGCGTCCATCTTCTGCTCTAGGTCGGCCAGCCAGTCGTCATTGGTGAAGATCAGGAGGTCACCGGCCTCCTCGAAGTCCTGCTGGGCCGCGAAGAAGGTCGCCGAACCGATCCGTTTGTCGCCGGTGGCGGCCATGTGGGCGAGGGTGGCGGAAAGTAGGGTGCCGCCGATGCAATAGCCGACGGTGTTCACCGTCTCGACCCCAGCCTGCTTCATGGCTGCGGCCGTGCCCTCGTAGATGCCCTGCCGCATGTAGTCTTCGAAGGTCTTGGTCGCGAGTTTCTGGTCCGGATTGACCCAGGAGGCCACGAAGACGGTGATGCCCTGGTCGCAGAGCCAGCGGATCATCGAATTCTCGGGACGCAGGTCGAGGATGTAGAACTTGTTGATCCAGGGCGGGAAGATCACGAGCGGAATCTCGTGCACCTGCTCGGTCGAGGGCTGGAACTGCAGGAGCTGGATGATCTCGTTCTGGAAGACCACCTTGCCCGGCGCCGTGGCGACGTTTTCGCCGATCTTGAACATCTCGTAGTCGGTCTGGCTGATGGCCAGCTGACCCCCGCCGCGCGCCAGATCGTCGGCGAAGTTCTGCATGCC
>CAMFIW010000032.1 GCA_945952355.1 uncultured Phenylobacterium sp.
GGATAGGTGTGCTGACGCCAGGTCCCGCCGAAGTCGCCCATGGCCTCCAGCACCACGAAGCTCTTGCCGGGGCATTGGGTCCGCAGGTGGTAGGCCCCGCCAACCCCAGAAATGCCCGCGCCCACGATCAGGACGTCGAAGTGTTCGGCGGCGGCTTCGGCCATCGGCAGGTCTCCCTCAAGCGGCCGGCGTTCCTCGCCGTCCCTAGAGTTAGGTTATCAATGATAACCTTTGTCGCCAAGACCCCTTTAACAAGCGTTTGAATCAGGCCGTCGCCCGCTCCAGCAGCCCGAGCGCGGCGCCGGCGAAGGCCTCCATATTGGCCTGCCGGTCGCTGGAGCCGGTCTCCAGGGTGGTGACGAACTCCACCGGACCAGAGATCGCCACGCAGGTGTGGCCCGCCGAGTCGCCATAGGGATTGCCGGTCGGTCCGGCCGCGCCGGTCTCCGAGATGCCCCAGGTGGAGCCGAACTGCTCGCGGATGCTGCGCGCCAGCAGCATGGCGTAGGGCTCGCTGGACGAGCGCATCCCCGCCGTCGCCTCGCGCGGAATGTCCAGCAGGGCGAAGCGGGCCTTGGCCGTGTAGATCACCCCGCCGCCCATGTAGTAGGCCGAGGCGCCCGCCATCCCCAGCAGCGCCGCCGAGATCAGCCCGCCGGACGAGCTCTCGGCCACGGCCACCGTCTCGCCCCGTTCCTTCAGCCGCCCGCCAATGGTCTCGGCCAGCTCGTAAAGCGCCTTCATGTCCTGGTTCTCCTCGCCTCCTCCCGGTCTAGCCGGACGGAGGCGAGGGCGCCAAGCCGCCTTAGCCTTGGACGAAGGCCAGCAGGTCGGCGTTGATGGTGTCCGCGTGGGTCGTGCACATTCCGTGCGGCAGGCCCGGATAGACCTTCAGCGTCCCGTTCTTCACCAGCTTGGCCGACAGCAGGGCCGAGTCGGCGATCGGCACGATCTGGTCGTCGTCGCCGTGCAGGATCAGCACGGGCGCGTCGATCTTCTGCAGGTCCTCGGTGAAGTCGGTCTCGGAAAACGCCTTGATGCAATCGTAGTGGGCCTTGATCCCGCCGATCATTCCCTGTCGCCACCAGTTGTCGATCACCCCCGGATAGACCTTCGCGCCAGGCCGGTTGAATCCATAGAACGGCCCCTCCGGCACGTCGCGATAGAATTGGGCGCGGTTGGCGCTGAGCGCCGCGCGGAAGCCGTCGAACACCTCGATCGGCAGGCCGCCGGGGTTCTTGTCCGATTTCACCATCACCGGCGGCACCGCCCCGATCAGCACGGCCTTCGACACTCGCCCCGCGTCAGCGCGGGCCACATAGTGCGCCACCTCGCCACCACCCGTCGAATGGCCGATGTGGACCGCGCCCTTCAGGTCGAGCGCGGTGACCAGCGCCTTCACGTCGGCGGCGTAGGTGTCCATCTCGTTGCCGGTGTCGGTCTGGGTCGAGCGGCCATGGCCGCGGCGGTCATGGGCGATCACCCGATAGCCCTTGCCGAGGAAAAACATCATCTGGGCGTCCCAGTCGTCGGCGCTCAGCGGCCAGCCGTGGTGGAAGACGATCGGCTCGCCCTGTCCCCAGTCCTTGTAGAAGATCTGGACGCCGTCCTGGGTCGTGATGGTGGGCATGGCATCGCCTTTCCTGCTTCCGGCCGTGGCCGATGAATGAAAGACGCCCCCATCGCGATCCTAGCCGCGACGAGGCCGTCCGGCACGCGCAATACCGAGGCTCGGCGACGCCTTCACGACCCCCAGCGCTCCGCCCCTTCGCAACGGTGGGTTTCGCTTGGCGGCGCCCGGTTTCGGCGCGCATGATGCCGCCAATTCGAACGAACCGATTTTCCAGGGAGAGATTTTCAGATGGACGCCCAATCCCAATGGACGGGGCTCGACGCCTCGCGCCTCGAACGGATCACCGACCACCTCGAACGCAACTATATTGGGCCGCAGAAGATCGCCGGCTGCCAGGTCGCGGTCGCCCGGCATGGTCACCTTGCCTATCAGAAGAGCCTCGGCTCCATGGATCTGGAACGCGGTAAGGCGATGCGCGACGACGCCATCTTCCGCATCTATTCCATGACCAAGCCGATCACCTCGGTCGCGCTGATGACCCTGTATGAAAAGGGCTATTTCCAGCTCAACGACCCGGTCAGCCGCTATGTCCCGTCCTGGAAGAACCACCGCGTGTGGGTCTCGGGCGAGGGCGACAGCATGGTCACCGAGGCGCCCAACCGTCCCGTCTCATTCCGTGATGTGCTCTCCCATACCGGCGGATTCACCTACGGCGGCGGACTGCCCGGCGTCGGCATCCAGCACCCGATCGACCAGATCTACCGCAGCCTGAAGGTCCGCAGCGTCGGCGGCGCCGACACGATGATGGAATTCCTCGACAAGCTCGGTCAGGTGCCGCTGCGATATCAGCCGGGCGAACAGTGGATGTATTCGCTGGCCACCGATATCTGCGGCGCCCTCGTCGAAGTGATCAGCGGCAAGTCCTTCGCCCAATACCTGCAGGACGAGATCTTCGGCCCGCTTGGCATGGTCGACACCGCCTTCCAGGTGGCTCCCGAGAAGCTCGACCGCTTCTGCGCCAACTACCAGCGCGGCGCAGACAAGAAGCTGAAGCTGATCGACGATCCGGCGACCTCGACCTTCGCCGCCGAGCCCGGCTTCAAGTCGGGTGGGGGCGGTCTGACCGGCACGACCGCCGACTATATGCGCTTCTGCGAGATGCTCCGCCGGGGGGGCGAACTCGACGGCGCGCGCATCCTCGGCCCCCGAACGCTCGAGATGATGCACATGAACCATCTTAAGGGCGGCAAGGACCTCACCCAGATGGCCCTCGGCTCGTTCTCGGAAACCGCCAACGAGGGCGTCGGCTTTGGCCTCGGCTTCGCCTCCACCATGGGGGTGGTCGAGACCGGCGGGCTGGGCGTCGGCGACTACTATTGGGGCGGCGCCGCCTCGACGATCTTCTTCGTCGATCCGAAGGAGGACATGACCATGGTCTTCATGACCCAGCTCATGCCGTCGGGCACCTTCAACTTCCGTGGCCAGCTTAAGAGCCTGATCTACTCTGCAATCGTCGACTAACCGGCCGGCGGCTTCTGCCCCGCGCGGGAGCCGCCGACCTCATCTTTCGGGATCCCGCACCCAGTAGGCGGTGACGCCTGGCTCGTCCCTGTCGTTCACGAAGGCCCAGGACTCGCTCTGGATCACGGCATTGCGAACCGGAAGCTGGCCACGGGCCAGGCAGTTGGCGTTCGGTCCCTTGCCCGGCGTCAGCCCGGAGAGAGCCTTGGCGGGTTTCGACTTGCCCTTGGCCGGCGCAGGCGGCGGACCGGCGCTCTTGGGCCGCGCGCAGAAGGCGGGCCACACCCGCGCCCGGATGATCACGCCGTCGACGTCCGACGCCAAGGGCCGCAGTCCGAGATAGACATAGGGCGCACGCGCCTTCCCCTCCTCCTTGACGCCCTGAACCTGCAACACGGCGGGATCCCCGGCCGCCACCAGCCAGGTGGTCTCGTGCTCGATGGCGGCGCGCGTATCGCGGCGAATCAGCTTGGCCGTGCCGTCGGCGCGCAACTCGACCGCCTGAGCGCAGTCGGGCCACTTCCTGGGTGAGGCGCGAAGGTTAAGCTTGCAGCCGGGCTGGACCAGGGCCCACAGGCCGGGCTTGAGAACTGGCGCCGAACGGGCGTCCAAAGGCCCGAACAGCGGGCGATCCGAGCTCACCATTCCGCAGCTCGCCAGGGTCAGGGCCGCCAGGATCAGGGTGAGGGTACGCAACATGGATCGGGCTTCCCATCTAACGGTTGTTAAGCTTTCTACCTCAGAAAGATTCCCTTAAGCGGAGCGACCCGGATGCCCATGCCACTCGCCGCGTTGGAAGCGGAGCTCAAGGCCGCCTTTCCCGACGCGGACATCAGAATCGACGACCTTGCCGGCGATGGCGACCATTATCGCGCCCGGATTGTCTCCCAGGCCTTCGCCGGCCTCAACAGGGTCAAGCAGCATCAGCTCGTCTACGCCGCCCTCAAGGGCAAGGTGGGGGGCGAACTGCACGCGCTCGCCCTCGAGACCCAGGCTCCAGGCTAGGCCCCCGCGATGCGCTACCGGCCCTTCGGCATTTCGGGCAAGGCGGTCTCGGCCGTAAGCCTGTACCTGCGCGAGGCGCCGAACATGACCACGCCCCAGGCGTGGCGGGCCATGGTCTATTCGGCCATGGAGAACGGCATCAACTGCTTCGAGATCAGCGCCGGCCTCGAGGTCGCCGCGCTCGGCATGGGCGAAGCCCTGCGCGCGGTCGAGCGGCGGCTGATCTTCCTGTCCTGGCGCCTGCGCGGCGATGGCAGCCAGCCGCTCAGCGCCCAGGCCATCGCCGCGAGCGTGCGAAGCGGTCTGCAACGCACCGGCGCCGGATATTTCGACCTGCTGACCATGGACGAGGCGGCCTATGAGAGCCTGGAGCCCAGCGCCCATGGCTATCTCGCCGACCTGCGCGCGGCGGGTCATTGCCTGGCTCTCGGCATCGTGGGCGAAGGCGCCGCCAGCGAGGCCTGTATAGCCTCGGCGAGCTTCGACGTGTTGGCCACCCCCTTCAACCTGACCTCCGACTGGAAGGCGCGCCGTCGGGTTCGGGACGCGTCGGCTCACAATATGACCATCATCGCCTATGATGCGTTCCCTCAGGCCCAGATCCGGGTCGGCGCGGGCGGCGGCGGCTCGGTGCGCGGCGGCGGCCTTCTGCATCGCAAGCCGGCCGACCCCTTGGCCGGCGCCGGCACCTACGCCTTCCTGCACCAGACCTCGAGCTGGTCGCCGGAAGAGCTCTGCCTGGCATATTTGCTGACCGAACCGACCTTCGCCACCGTCCAGGTCGAGGCCTTCCGCGCCGAGAGCATTGCGCGCATCGCCGCCGTCACCGATCGCGACCTGCCCACCGGCGTGGCGGCCCAGATCGAGATGGCTCGCTTCAGCGCCGAAGGCGAACGCCGGCGCGCCTGATCGGCGAACGCCGCCGCGACACGCATTGACCGGCGTCGCGCGGGCGCCTACCTCTCACGCGATCCATTCGTCGAAAGACCTGACCATGACCGACGTCGCCACCGCCAATCCCGTCCACGACTTCATCGGCAAGACCATCGCCACCCATCCGGTGGTGCTGTTCATGAAGGGCGTGCCGGAACAGCCGCGCTGCGGATTTTCGGCCCTGGTGGTCCAGGTGCTCGACCACATGGGCGTCGACTTCGTCGGCGTCGACGTGCTGCAGGACGACGCCCTTCGCGAAGGCATCAAGTCCTTCTCCGACTGGCCGACCATCCCGCAGCTCTATGTGAAGGGCGAGTTCGTCGGCGGCGCGGACATCGTGAAAGAGATGTTCCAGTCGGGCGAGCTCAAGACGCACATGACCGAACAGGGCGTCCTGGCCTAGCCCGCCACACTCCGCGGGCGCCATGTCCAAGCTGCTCGAACCGCCCGAGGGCCAGCAGGTCTTCGAACGCGCCTTCACGCCCGAGGCTTCGGACATCGACGCCAACGGCCACGTGAACAACGTGGTCTATCTGGACTGGGCCCAGATCGTCGCCATCGCCCATTGGGAGGCCCGCCAGCCTGCGGAGGAACAGGCTCGCTGGGCCTGGATCTGCCTCCGCCACGAAGTCGACTACCGCCGCGCTCTGATGCCCGGCGAAACCGCCCGGGCGCGGACCTGGGTGGCCCCGGAGCCTGACGGCCCGCGCTTCGACCGGTATGTCCGCATCGACGGCCCCGACGGGGCCATGTGCGCCCAAGCCAAGACCACCTGGTGCCTGATCGAGCAGGCCAGCGGACGCCCGCGCCGGGTCCCGGCCGAGATCGTCGCCCGCTTCGTCTAGGACCGCGGCCGAAACAGGATGTGCCCGGCCAGCCGGCTCATCAACAGGCCGGCGACGGCGGCGAACAGGCCGGCCGCTATCATCGCCCGCGGCCGGGAAACCTCGTGGACCCCGAGCAGGTCCGCCCCGCCCACCCCGACCAGGACCAGCCCGCCCAGGCCCATGAGCGCGCCGAGGATCAGGCTGCCCCACAGCCGCAGCCGACCCAGATGCTCGACGGCTTCGACGGGATCTGGCCCCCGATCAGGTTCCGACCCGCTCATCGCTCCGGCCCCGTCCAGGCGGTGATGGGGTTGAGCAGCAACAGTCGCGCGTGCGGGGCCACGCCAAGCTCCTCGTAGGAGAAGCTGAGATCCGCCTGCCCCATGGCGAAGGACCGGCAAGGATCGAGCCGCTTGCGCCCGAAGGCCAGGCCGACCTCCTCACCCTTGCGCTCGACGAAGAAGGCGAAGTCGTCCTTCCTCGTGCAGCCGTTGGATGAGACTCGAATGATCACCGCATCGCGCCCCGCGGTGGCGGCGTAGAGCGGCTCGAGTTCGCCGAAACTCGCCGCCGCCGGCGGAACCGCGATCGGGGCGGCGGTTGCGCAGCCGCCCAGCAGGGCCAAGCCGGCGAAGATCACGAAGCGACGATGCATCCCCCTACTCCGCCATATTCGCGCGGTTCGGGACAGCCCCCGCGACGCAGCCCGCCAAGTTCGTATAGGACAGGGATCGGAGGCCTCGGCATGCTCAATATTCTGCGCCTATCCGCCCTCGCCCTCGCCCTCGTGGCCACCGGCGCACACGCGACGCCGACCCATGTCATGGTCCGAGCCAGAGCCCAGGACGCGAAGTTCATCGGCGATCACATGGGCGGCGTGCGCGTCACCTTGCGCGACGCCAAGACCCGCAAGGTCCTGGCGCAGGGCCTGATCAAGGGCGGGACCGGCGACACCGCTCGGCTCATGAAGGGACCACAGCGTGGCGTCGTATTGTCGGACGCCCAGACCGCCGGCTTCGAAGCCGTCCTCGATCTCGACAAGCCGACCCTGGTCGAGGCGGAAGCCGAGGGGCCGATGGGCAAGCCCGAAGCCGCCATCCGCACGATGGGACAGGCCTGGATCCTGCCCGGCCATGACCTCGTCGGCGACGGCTGGGTGCTGACCTTCGCGGGCCTGGTGATCGAGCCGGACCTCAGCGCCCGCCCGGCGATCTCGGCCAAGGTCAGCCTGATGTGCGGCTGCCCGATCGAGCCGGGTGGCCTATGGGACGCCGCCCATTACACGGTGAAGGCCGTGCTCCTGCGCAAGGGCCGGCCGGTGGGCGCGAGCGATCTGCATTTTGACGGCAAGCCCAGTCAGTTCGCCGGCCAACTGCCCGCCGCGCGGCCCGGCGCCTACCGCCTGCGTCTCACCGCCGAAGACTCCACGACCGCCAATGTCGGCGTCTGGGAAGGTCCTCTGGATCTTAAGTGAGCCCGGCCACGCCTTGATCGCCCGCACTACCGCGGCCTAGCGTCGGCCCATGGACCTTCGGCAGCTCGAGCAGATCGTCGCCATCGCCCGCCACGGCGGGTTCAGCGGCGCCGCGCGCCGGCTCGGCATCGCCCAGCCAACGCTCAGCAAGAACATCGCCCGACTGGAGGCCCGGCTCGGAGTCGCCCTGTTCGCCCGCGACGGCGGCGCGGCGCGGCCCACCGCCTACGGCCATTTCCTGGCGACCCGCGGCGAGGCGGTGCTGCGCGGGGTGGAGGACCTGGACCGCGACTTCGACAAGCTGCTGAACGGCGAGCGCGGACGGTTGAGGCTCGGCGCGGGCCCTGCCCCTCGCCGCGGCCTGCTGGCCCCCATCGTGGCGGGCATGGCCGAGCGCTTCCCCGAGCTCTCGATCCGCACGGCGCAGGACAACCCCCAGCGCCTGGCCCGCGACATGGTCGAAGGGCTCTATGACGCGGTCTTCGTCTATTACGAGGTCGCCGCCGCCTTCGAGGACCTGGTGCGGATCCCGGTGATCCAGAGCCCCTATCTGGCGCTGGCGCGCCCTGGCCACCCGGTCCTGGGGGACCATCCCCTCACACCCGACGACCTGCTGCAGCACCGCATCGCCGCCGCTCCACCGGGCGCGGCGTTCCTGGACTGGATCGGCCCGGTTCAGGGCGTGCGCGCCGAAAACCTCCAGGGCTTCCGATCCGACTCCTACGACCTGATCCTCGGCCGTGCCCTACAGGATGATTTCGTCGCCATCGCCACCGCCTTCGTCTTCGAGGACGAGATCGCCCGAGGCCTTCTCGTCCCGGCGCCCCTGGCCTGGGATGGCCTCTATGAATGCTGGATGCTGGTGACGCGCGAGCGCTGGCGCCAGCCCCAGATCAAGGCGCTGGCGGAGATCGCCAAGGAGGCGGGCCGTCGGCTGCAGACCGTGGGCGAGGCCTTCCGCACCCCAAGCTCCACCCCGGTTTGACCGCGCCACCCATACCTTTGGTCTATGGATTCGATCCCTTCCCCGGCGTGGCGGCGCTCAGCGCTATCGCCTAGGTTTTCGCTCGGAAGCCATGCCTCGGAACCATGGCGGGGGAGAGAACGCCATGGCCCTAGCGCCACGCCTGCTGGTCGGAGAAATGTCTGGGAAAGTGCTGGGCGACGGCCTCGTCGTCCTCCCCGGCCAGGGCAACACCCTGTCGGTCGCCACCGACGACGGCGTGATCGTGCTGGACGCCAGCGGCCATGCCCACGCGCCCGCCATGCTGGCCGAGCTGCGCAGCCACACCGACGCTCCTGTCCACGCCATCGTCTATTCGCATGGCCACAACGGCTACAACGCCTCCATCGACCTGTGGGACGCCCACAACGCCGAGCGGGGCGAGCCCGCGCCGCGCCGTATCGGCCACCGCCTGATCCTCAACCGCTACGCCCGCTATCGCGAGACGGCCGAGCTTCAGGCCCGCATGGCCTGCATGCAGTTTCCGACCCGGCGCACCGCCGCCGAGGTGGGCGCCACGTTCGGCCTCTACGACCCGACCGAGACCTTCGAGGACACGATGGTGGTCACCACCGCCGGCCGCCGGGTCGAGCTGATCCACGCGCCGTCGGAGGTCGACGACGCCATCGCGCTATGGCTGCCCGACGACGGCCTGCTGGCGGCCGGCGCGGCGACGCCCGGCTCGACCATCCCGAACATCGGGACGCCGCTCAGGACCCAGCGCTTCACCATGCGCTGGGCCGACACCCTCGATCGGCTCCTGGCCTTGGACGCCGAACGCCTGCTCACCGAGTTCGGACCGCTGATCGAGGGTCGCAAGGCCGTGCGCGAATGGCTGGCCTCGACCTCGGAGGCCTTGCGCTGGCTGCGCGCCGAGGTGGTCCGCCGGATGAACGCCGGCATGGGCGAGCGCGAGATCCTGGCCGACATGACCTATCCGGCCCAGCTCTTCGACCACCCCTGGATGCGGCCGACCTATGGCGCGCCGGAATACATCGTCCGCGACCTCTATCGCGAGGAGAACGGCTGGTGGGATCGCAATCCCACGAACCTGCATCCCGCCAGCGAGGCTGCCGCGGCCGCAGCGGTGCGCTCCGCCATCGATGCCGAGCAGGTCCTGGCGCGGGCGCGCGCCCTGCTCTCCGAAGGCCAGGCTCAGCTCGCCCTGCACGTGCTCGACCTCGTCGCCGGCGGCCCCGCTGACGATCCGCCGGCCCAGAAGGCCCGCGCGATGAAGGCCGAGGCCTGCCGGAAGCTCGCGGAGACCACCCCGGCCTACGTCTCCCGCGCCCTCTACCGCACCAGCGCCAACCTGCTCGACCAGGACGAGACGAGCTGGACCTCGATCCCCTGATCCCAAACGAAACGAGGGGGCCGAAGCCCCCTCGTCCCTCAGGCTGTCATCTCGGCTTACTGCTTGTAGCTGAGCCGGAAGTAGAAGAACCGCCCCGGAGCGTCATAGACGTTCGGGTCGTAGTTGTTCAGCGCGCAGCTGATGCAGCCCGGCGGATCCTTGTCGAACAGGTTGTTCACGCCGAGCGCCATGCTGACGCCCTTCACGAAATCCGGCGCCCAGCGGACCTGGGCGTCGAAATACGTCGTGGCGCCCAGCTTGTTGTTCCCGGCGTTCACCTCGGTCACGGCCGAGATGTAGCGCGCCGTCGCCGTGGCGCCCCAGTTGGCCATGTCCCAGTCCATCGACAGGGTGGACTTCCACTTCGGATAGGCCTGGTCTGGGCTGCCCCGCTCCGTGCCCTCGCGCCGGATGCCGGCGAGACCCGAGGAGGTCGGCACCATCTCGGTGAACTCCAACAGGCGGCTCGAATTCCATCGCACGCCGAACTGCCCGATCGAGGTTTCCGGCGAGGCGTAGAGCAGGTTCAGGTCCAGGGCCCGCGTTTTCAGCCCGCCGATATTGATCAGCGGATTGGCGATGTTGGCGATGGCGCCCGATGCGGTCCGGGTGATCGTCGCGCAAGACAGGGCGTCGCCTGTCTGGGCGCAGCGATCCAGCAGGGTCTGGCCGTTCTGGGCCTGGATCGCGTTGTCCAGCTCGATGTCCGCATAGATCAGTTCGATCGAGGCGTTCTTGGCGAAGCTCGAGTTCTTCAGCGCGCTGGGCTCCCACACGATGCCGTAGGTCTTGGCCTCGCTGGTCTCGGGCTTCAGCGCCTTGTTGCCGCTGGTGATCACGCCGACCTGAGGATTGAGCTGCGAGTAGGTCCCTGAGGCCGGCACGCCGCGCGCGATGCAGTTGGTCTTCACATTGGCCGGCTGGGCTAGCAGGTTCGAGCAAGGGTCGGTGACTTCCTGGTCGAAACGCGAGGCGGTGCCGAACAGTTCGCCGATCGAGGGCGCCCGGAAGCCCTGGCCCCACGAGGCGCGAATCAGCACGTCCTCGGTCGGCCGCCAGGCCAGGCCCGCCTTGTAGGTCGAATCCCGCCCGGAGGTGGAATAGTCGAACCAGCGCCCGGCCAGGGACGCGTCGAGGCGGTGGAACAGCGGCATGTCCTTGACGATCGGGACCGACAGCTCGGTATAGAACTCATCGACCTTGATCGAGCCCTTCGCGGGTTGGGCCGGAATGTCGGACGACAGGCCTGCGGCCACGATCGCGTCAGGCTGGAAGAACCCCTCGTTCTCGCGGTGCTCGTATCCCGCCGCCACGCCCAGCGGCCCGGCCGGCAGGTCGAAGAGGTCGCCGGTGACGTTGAACGTGTAGTCGTGGATCTCCTGTTCCGACACGTCCTGCTGGGTGAAGCCGATGAAGCTGAGCATGGCCGGGGTGATGGTGCCCTGGCCGCCGAAGATGTTCAGCGGCACGCAGGAGCCGGTGCAGCCGGCGAGCGGGCCCAGGGCCTGCTGCACGCGCTGGGCGTTAACGTTGCCGGTGAAGGTCTGTTCGGCGTGGTTGCGCGCCCAGACGGCGTTGGCGTCCCAGTAGAAGGTCCGGTCGCCGAGGCCGAACTGGCCGGAGAGGCTGGCCGTCAGGTTCCAGGTGTTGACGTTCTGCTCGTAGTGGCGCGGCCCCGCCTCGATCAGCCGGCGGCCGACGAAGGAATAGGTGCCCGAGCCGAGGGTGAAGCCGAACGGGTTGTAGGGGTTGGTGGCGTCGACGCTGACCGTGTCGAGCAGGTTGCCATTGCCGGCGTCGGGGCCGACGAACAGCGGCAGCGGCGCGGCCTGGTTGGCGGACTTGCGGTCCACATAGGTGGCCAGCACCCGCAGGCGCAGGGTGTCGGTGAAGTCCTGGGTGACCTGGGCGAAGATGCTGGTCCGTTCGGACGGCGTGACGATGTAGTTGTAGGGCTGGAAATTGAAGCGATCGAGGGTCGTGAAGCCCTTGAAGCTAGACGCCGCGCCCGTCGGGTCGGCGGCGATGTAGGTGGGTCTCACGCCCACGCCCAGCGCGCTCTTCAGCGTCAGGTCGAGGTCTCGGTTCGTGTTCGGATCGTGGAGGATGAACCGCCCAAGCGGTGTGCCGGACGAACAGCCACCGCCCAGGCACGAGGTCGCCCCAGGGGTCGGCCACAGCGAGATGTCTCGGTCGCCCGAGGACACTGCGTCCTGCTTGATGTAGCCGCCGCCGACCACGATAGTCGTGCGGTCCTGCCGGGCGCCCCAGGAGACGTTGAGCTCCTTGGAGAAGCCGTCGCCCTCGCCGTAGCCACCGACTTGGGCGGAGGCCTGGAACCCGTCCTGCTGCTTCTTGGTGATGATGTTGACCACGCCGGCGATGGCGTCGGAGCCGTAGATCGGCGAGGCGCCCTCCTGCAGCACCTCGATGCGCGAGATCATCGCCGGCGGGATGGTGTTCAGGTCCACCGAGCCAGGCACGCCGGAAGCAGAGGCCCCAGGCACCCAGCGCAGGCCGTCGACCATGACCAGGACCCGGCGCGAGGAGAGGTAGCGCAGGTCGACCTCCGCCGCGCCCGCGCCCACGCCGCCGCCGTCCGGCGGATTGCCGAGGTTGCCGGAGTTGTTGAACTTCGAGTTCAGGCCGCCCCCGGCCACGGGCAGGCGCTGCAGCAGGTCGGCGGTCGACGACAGGCCCGTCTTCAGGGCCTGGTCCTCGCCGATCTGGATCACCGGCTGGACCTGTTCGAGCGGGCTGGTGCGGATGCGGGAGCCCGTGACCACCACCTCCTCGACCGAGGTGTCCTTGGCGGTCTGGGCGTCGGCCACCCCTGCGGAGCGCAC
>CAMFIW010000033.1 GCA_945952355.1 uncultured Phenylobacterium sp.
GCCTATTCCTCAACGGCGACATTCGAATTTCAGACGGCGGGAACCGCCTCCCCCCCCCCATTTGATCAGGATTTTCCAATGGCCGACGAGATGATTTCCCTCGGCGCGAAGCTGAAGCAGCTCGCCGAATTGAAGCCCGATGCCCCCGCGGTGACCTGTGGCCACACCACCCTGACCTACGGCCAGTTCCACCGGATGACCAACCGCGTGGCGCGCGGTCTGGCCCAGCTGGGCGTGAAGCACGGCGACCTGGTGACGCTGGGCCTGCCCAACTCCGTCGACTTCGCCGTGGCCTGCTGGGGCATCTGGAAGCTGGGCGCGACACCGCAGCCGATCTCGTTCCGGCTCCCGAAGAACGAGCTCGAGGCGATCATGGAACTCGCCAACACTCCGATTGTGATCGCCGAGTTCGACCACGCGATCGACCGGCCGCGGGTCTCGATCCCCGACGTGCTGAAGCTGAGCGACGACGAGAGCGACCTGCCCGACGCGATCGCGCCGGTGTCGAAGGCGCCCACCAGCGGCGGCTCGACCGGGCGGCCGAAGCTGATCCTGGCGGGCCAGCCGGGCGTGACGGCGAAGGAGACGCCGGAGGTCGGGGGCTGGCGGCTGACGCCGAACTCCGTGGCCCTGCTGCCCGCGCCGCTCTACCACAACGCCGGCTTCGGCATGATGATGTCGGCCTTCGGGGTCGGCGCGCACATGGTGATCCTGCCCCGGTTCGAGCCGGAGCAGACCCTGGCCGCCATCGCCCGCACCAAGGCCACCTGGGTCTATCTGGTGCCGACCATGATGACCCGGATCTGGCGCCTTCCGCAGGAGGTGCGAGACAGCTACGACCTGTCGTCGCTGCAGACCCTCTGGCACCTGGCGGCCCCCTGCCCGGCCTGGTTGAAGGAGGTCTTCATCCACTGGGTCGGCCCGGAGACGGTGATGGAGCTCTATGCCGGCACCGAGGCCCAGGCGGTGACCACGATCAGCGGCGCCGAGTGGCTGGAGCACCGCGGCTCGGTCGGCCGGGTGTCGATGGGCGAGATGATCGCGGTGGACGACCAGGGCCAGCCCCTGCCCGCCCGCGAGGTCGGCGAGATCTACATGCGCCGTCCCGAGGGCGCGCCGCCGAGCTACAAGTATATCGGGGCCACGGCCAAGACCCTGCCCGGCGGCTGGGAGAGCCTGGGCGACATCGGCTGGTTCGACGAGGAGGGCTATCTCTACCTCGCCGACCGGCGCACCGACATGATCCTGGTGGGCGGCTCGAACGTCTATCCCGCCGAGATCGAGGCGGCGCTGGAGGAACATGACGCCGTGCAGTCCTGCGCGGTGATCGGCATTCCGGACGACGATCTGGGGAACAAGATCCACGCCATCGTCCAGACGAAGGGCGTGGTGGACGAGGCCGGCCTGCGGGCGCACCTGGCCGAGCGGCTGGTGACCTACAAGCAGCCGCGCACCTACGAGTTCGTCGACGAGCCGCTGCGCGACGACGCCGGCAAGGTGCGTCGCACCGCCCTGCGCGACGCGCGGATCGCAGCGACCAAGGCGGAGGCCTGAAGGCCCTTCCCTCGATGGGGAGGGAGGGTTCCAAACCCTGCGTCAGCAGGATAATCGGAACGGCATTCTTTAAGTCAGAGATCGAAGGGGACCATGAGCATCAAGGGCAAGGCCTACATCATGGGCGCCTGGGAGCATCCGCTCCGCGACGCGCCCGACAAGACTTCCGCGCAACTCCATGCCGAATGCGCCGCCGGCGCGCTGGCGGACGCGGGGCTGAGCCACGACGACGTCGACGGCTATTTCTGCGCCGGCGACGCCCCTGGTTTCGGGGCCATGTCGATGATCGACTATATGGGCCTCAGGAACATCCGGCACATGGACTCCACCGAGACCGGAGGATCGTCCTACCTGATCCATGTCGGCCACGCTGCCGCGGCCATCGCGGCCGGCAAGTGCAAGGTGGCGCTGATCACCCTGGCCGGCCGGCCGCGCCAGGGCCAGGGCGGGCGCTTCGGCGGCGGCGCCGGCAAGCCCGGCCAGCTGACCGACGGGCCACCGGAAGCCGGCTTCGAGAACATCTATGGCGGCTCGACCCACAACACCTATGGCATGTGCGCTGCGCGCCACATGTACGAGTACGGCACCACCTCCGAGCAGCTCGCCTGGATCAAGGTCGCGGCCAGCCACCATGCCCAGTGGAACGAGCACGCCTTCCTGAAGGACGTGGTCACCGTCGAGCAGGTAGTCAATTCGCGGCTGCTCTCCGACCCGCTGCACCTCCTGGACTGCTGCGTGGTGACCGATGGCGGCGGCGCCTTGATCGTCACCAGCCCCGAGATCGCCAGGAGCCTGAACCGCCCGAAGATCAAGGTGATCGGCGCGGGCGAGGCGCCCAAGGGCCCGAGCGGCGGCCACGACCTGGACCTGACCCATTCGGGCGCGGTCTGGTCCGGCCCGATCGCCTTCGCGGAAGCCGGCGTGACGCCCCAGGACATCAAGTACGCCTCGATCTATGACAGCTTCACCATCACGGTGCTGATGCAGCTCGAGGACCTCGGCTTCTGCAAGAAGGGCGAGGGCGGCAAGTTCGTCTCCGACGGCAACCTGATCTCGGGCGTCGGCAAGCTGCCGTTCAACACCGACGGCGGCGGCCTGTGCAACAACCACCCGACCAATCGCGGCGGCATCACCAAGGTGATCGAGGCGGTGCGCCAGCTGCGTGGCGAAGCCCACCCGAAAGTGCAGGTCCCCAATTGCGACCTGGCCCTGGCGCACGGCACCGGCGGTTCGCTGGGCACGCGCCACGGCGCCGGCACCCTGATCCTGGAGCGGGAATAGGACCATGAGCGAGACCGAAACCAAGACCCGCCCGATCCCGTCGCCGGCGGTGACGATCGAGACCAAGCCGTTCTGGGACGCGGCCGCCGAGGGCAAGTTCCTGATCAAGCGCTGCAACGCCTGCGGCAAGGCGCACTGGTATCCGCGGGCGATCTGCCCGCTGTGCCATTCGCCGGACACTGTGTGGGAAGAGAGCCCCGGCGAAGGGGTGATCTACACCTTCTCGATCATGCGCCGCTCGCCGACCGGCCCCTACGCCATCGGATACGTATCCCTGAACGAGGGCCCGGCCGTGCTGACCAACTTCGTGGCCGACGACCTCGACGCCCTGGCCATCGGCCAGAAGGTGAAGGTGAAATTCCAGCCCACCGAAGGCGGCGGCCCGCCCGCGCCGGTCTTCTCGCCGGTCTAGCCCTTCGACACCCCGGAAGGCCTGCAAGACTGATCCGGGACCCAAGGGGGGCCGGAAGCCCCCCTGGGTCCCGGCTCTCCGCTGCGCTAAGGCCGGGATGACGCTTCAGACTTGAAGGCTGCCGCCAGCTCCTTCGCCTCGCGCGGATGGCGCAAGCGGAACACCCGCAGGTGCTCGAGGCCCGGCCGGGAAAGCTGGGCCTCGTAGGCCGCGCGGCGGACATGGAAGGTGTCCCACGCCCAGCGGATAGGATGCTCCTTGCCCAGCCAGTCGCGGAAACGCTCGCGGTTGCCGGTGCCCTCCCACAGCTCCTGGCCAGTCAGGGCGCGGTGGAACGAGCGGCGGATCACGCGCGGCATGATCACCTCCCGCCCGTAGTCGAGCCAGACCAGATGGGTGGCGCGCGCCCAGATCATGGGCCGCACGCGACCATAGTTGCCGTCGGTCACCCAGGCGTCTGGCGCAATCGCCTCGGCCACCCGGCGGACGAACGCCTCCGGATCGTGGGTGTTGAGGTCCTTCCAGCCGGCCTGCCAGTTGACGGCGTCCAACTCCACGAAGGGCAGGCCCAATTCCGCGCCGAGCCGGCGCGCAAGGGTCGTCTTGCCCGAGCCCGAACTGCCGACCACCGCGATGCGCAAGACCCCTCTCCTCTCCAAGTCGGCAGGACGCCCTATTCGCGCTTCAGGCCCATCTCGGTCCAAACGGCGTCGGTGTCCTGGCCCAGGCGAGGCGCGTGCCGGCGGATGTTGCTGGGCGAGCCCGTGAATTTCACCGGCGGCTTCATGGCGTTGTATGCGCCGGCGTGGGGGTGGTCGTAGCGCTCGAAGAAGCCCACGGCCTCGAGGTGTGGATCCTCCGGCAGGTCGTCGAGGCGCACGGTCTTCACGATCGGAATCGACAGCGGCTTCAGGAGGTCCAGCCATTCCTGGGTGGTCTTGGACTGGGTGACCTCGCCGACCAGGGCGTAGAGCTCCTGGATGTGCCTGCCGCGGGTGGAATAGTCGGCGAAGCGCGGATCCTTGCCGAAGGTTTCGGCCATGCCGGCCGCGGCGAAGAACTGGTCCCACTGTTTGTCTGTATACGGAAGAAGACCAATATAGCCGTCCTTGGTCTGGTACGGCTTGCGGTTCGGATTGGCCACACGCTGGTAGGCCCACTGGCCGGTCGGCGGCTCGAAGGTGTGATCGTAGAGGTGCTCCACCAGATTGAAGCTGGTGACGCATTCGAGCATCGGCACCTCGATGAACTGGCCCTCGCCCGTGCGCTCGCGGTGCAACAGGCCCGCGGTGATCGCCTGGCACATGAAGAGCCCCGAGACCTTGTCGGCGATCAGGCTCGGCAGGATACGCGGCGTGGGATTGCCGTCGGTGCGCGGCAGGAGGTCGGCGAGGCCCGAGGCCGATTGGATCAGGTCGTCATAGGCCGGCTCACCGGCATAGGGTCCTTCGGAGCCGTAGCCCGCGGCGTGGACATAGACCACGTCGGGCCGCAGGGCCTTCACGTCCTCATAGGCGAGGCCCAACCGCTTCAGCCCGTCATATCGGATCGAGGTGGCGAACACTTCGCAGCTCTTGATCAGGGCCTCCAGCAATGGGCGGGACTTAGGGTCCTTCATGTCGACCAGGACCGACCGCTTGTTACGGTTGATCGTCAGGAAGATGGGGCCGAGGTCGCGGGGACACGGCTCAGGCACGTGGCCCGCCCAGCGCATGATGTCGCCGCCATCGCCGCGGCCGGAGCCGGGATCCTCGAGCTTGATCACCTCGGCGCCCTGATCGCCCAGCATTTGGGTGGCGTAGGCGCCGAACACCACGCTGGTCAGGTCGAGGATGCGGACGCCCTTCAGGGGGCCGGTGGCTTCGCTCGCCAGGTTTCGGGTCTCGGTCACGCGCCCTCCGCTCCCTTGTGGTTTTTCGACGGGTTAGCAGAGCGCGGCGCGTTGGCAATGGCGACCGGCGTCGCCGCGCGATTTCCATATATGTGGAAATGGTGGTTTCGGCTCGACCGCCCTTGCGGAAGGAGTCTTCTATCGCCGAAAGGCGACTGGGAGGCGCCGCGCATGGACTTCGCCCTGTCCGACGAGCATCGCATGCTCAAGGAGCTGACCCAGCGGTTCGTCAAGGACGAGCTGATGCCGCTGGAGTCCAAGGTGCTGGCCCGCGAGGCCGCCGGCCAAGGAATCCACCTGACGCCGGAGGAACGGGCCAAGGTCGACGCGGTCTCTCAGAAGCTCGGCCTGTGGGGCCTGGACGCGCCGGAGGACGTCGGCGGGTTCGACCTGCCGCAGGTGGCGCTGATCGGGGTCAACGAGGCGATGGGCTCGACCGTGACGCCCTACACCCTGCCTCCGGACAGCCCGAACCTGCGCATGCTGATGGCGACGGTGAACGAGCGCCAGCGCGAGGCCTATCTGACCCCCTATGTCGAGGGCAAGACGATCAGCGCCATCGGCATTTCCGAGCCCGGCGCGGGCGCCGACCCCGCCGGCATGATCACGCGGGCGGTGCGCGACGGCGACGACTGGGTGATCTCGGGCCGAAAGATCTGGACCAGCCGGGCCGCCGAGGCCGACTTCACCATCGTCATGGCGGTCACCGACAAGGAGAAGGGCGCCCGCGGCGGCATGAGCGCCTTCCTGGTCGACAAGGGCACGCCGGGCTTCAACGTGCTGCGGCGCATCCCGATGATCGGCGGGGCCTTCACCTACGAGGTGGCGCTGGACGACGTCCGGGTGCCGGCCTGGAAGCTCTTGGGGACCGAGGGCCAGGGCTTCGCGCCGATGCAGGTGCGGCTAGGCACCCGGCGCATGGAGATGGCGGCCTGGTGCATCGGCCTGGCGCAGCGGGCGCTGGACATGATGTGCGAATACGCGCCGCAGCGCGTGACCTTCGGCCAGCCGCTGGCCAATCGCCAGGCGGTGCAGTGGTGGGCGGCGGACGCGGCGACCAAGATCCACGCCGCGCGGCTGATGACCTATGACTGCGCCTGGAAGCTCGACCTGGGCCGCGACGTGCGCAACGAGATCTCGATGATCAAGGCCTACGCCACCGAGATGGCGTGGGAGGTCATCGACAACGCCATGCAGTGCTTCGGCGCCATGGGGATGACCAAGGAAATGCCGCTGCAGCTGATGGCCGCCAGCGTGCGAAACATGCGGATCTATGACGGGCCCTCGGAAGTCCACCGGATGGTGGTGGCCCGCAACCTTATGGGAGGCAGACGGTGAGCGCCGCCACGCAGACCAAGGAGATCACGGGCTCGAAATCCGGCTTCGTGGCGACGGTGACCATCGACCGGCCGCCGAACAACCACGTCTCGGTGCCGCTGATGCGCGACCTGTCCGACATCCTGGAGGGCCTGGACAAGGACCCGGAGGTGCGCGCCACGGTGCTGGTCGCGGCCGGCAAGGCGTTCTGCGCCGGGGCCGACCTGGTCTCGTCCGACGGGATCGGCGGGACGGGAATGAGCGGCATCAACGAGCTCTACACCCAGGCGGTGCGGCTGTTCTCGGTCGAGAAGCCGATCGTGGCGGCGGTGCAGGGCGCCGCAGTGGGCGCGGGCCTGGGCCTGGCCCTGGTGGCCGACTTCCGCGTGGCGGCGCCTGAGGCGCGGTTCGCCGCCAACTTCGTCAAGCTGGGCTTCCATCCGGGCTTCGGCCTGACGCACACCCTGCCCCGGCTGATCGGCGAGCAGCGGGCGGAGCTGATGTTCCTGACCGGGCGCCGGGTGAAGGCCGAGGAAGGCCTGGCCTGGGGTCTGGTGGACGAGGTGGTCCCGCTGGAGCGCCTGCTGACGACGGCCCAGGACCTGGCCGGCGAGATCGCCGAAAACGCCCCGCTCGCCGTGGTCGCCACCCGCAAGACGCTGCGTGGCAAGCTCGCCGCCGCCGTGCGCAGCCAGACCGATCACGAGCACGCCCAGCAGACCATCCTGCGCGCCACCGACGATTTCGCCGAAGGCGTCCGCGCGGTGCAGGAACGCCGTCCAGGCAACTTCAAGGGGAGGTAGTCCCGCAGCCACATGTGTCATCCCGGATTCCGCGAAGCGGGAGACGGGATGACACCCTATGGCGGAGCTTCAGGCCTTGTGAGCCAACCCCGCCGCGCCCTTCGCCAGCTCGGTGATCCGGCCCCAGTCGCCGGCGCGGACCGCGTCGGTGGGGGCGACCCAGGAGCCGCCGACGCAGATGCAGTTCGGCTGGGCGAGATAGTCGGGCGCGTTTTCGAGGCTGACCCCGCCGGTCGGGCAGAAACGCGCCTGCGGGAAGGGGCTCGCGAAGGCCTTGAGGGCGCCGACGCCCCCCACGAGGTTGGCGGGGAAGAGCTTGAAGAGGCCGTAGCCCAGCGACAGTCCCCGCATAAGTTCGGTCGCGGTGGCGATCCCGGGCAGCAGGGGCAGCGGGCCGTCGTCGAATTCCTCACCGTCGATCAGGCCGGGACTGACGCCGAATCGGGCGCCCGCGTCATAGGCCGCCTGGCGCAGCGAGGGATTGATGATGGTCCCCGCGCCGACCACGGCGCCCTCGACCTCGCCAGCGATGCGGCGGATGCAATTGATCGCCGCCGGCGTGCGCAAGGTGACCTCCAGCGCGAAGAGGCCGCCCGCTACCAGGGCGCGGGCCAGCGGAACGGCCTGGTCCTCCTCCTCGATGATCAGGACTGGGACGACGGGCGCCAGTTCGAGGGTCTCCTCCAGGGTCAAATCGGGCTTCCTTCAAGCTGTTCCAGGGCGCGGGCCGAGCCGACCAGGGCGGCGTAGGGATGAACAATCAGCGCGGTGGGGATGTCGGCCATGTAGCTTGAGAGACGGCCCTTGTCCTCGAACCGGCGCCGGAACTCTCCGATCATGATCCGCTCGATCAGCTTGGGCGCGATGCCGCCCGAAATATAGACCCCGCCGCGGGCGCCATAGGTCAGCGCGATGTCCCCGGCGACCGAGCCCAGGATGGCGCAAAACCGGTCGATGGTCTCCAGCGACAGGGTATCGGCGCCCGAGAGGCCGGCGGCGGCGACCGCCTTCTCGTCATCGAGCGAGGCCTCGACCGCGCGGATCTCGCCGAGCGCCCGATAGAGCTCGAACAGCCCCTGGCCGGACAGGACGCGTTCGATCGATACGCGGCCGTGGCGACGGCGGAAGATCTCCAGCACCTGGCTCTCGACCTCGTCATAAGGGGCGAAGGCCGCATGGCCGCCCTCGCAGGCGATCGGCACGTCCCCGCGCTCGGAGCGCGCCAGGCCCGCGACGCCGAAGCCCGTGCCGGCGCCCATCACCACGATGGGCGCACCCTCGGCGCCGCGCAGGTCGGGACCGATGCGGCGCTGGTCGTCGGGGTCCAGCAGGGGGGCGGCGAGCGCCTGGGCGGCGAAGTCGTTCAACAGGCGCGCGGCCTCGAAATCGAAGGTCCCGACCAGCTCGCCTTCGGAGATGCGCCAGTCGATGTTGGTGAAGGCGATCTCGCCGTCGACCACCGGCCCCGCGACGGCCAGTGCGGCGCGCGGCGGCCGTTTTCGGCCCACCGTCGTCTCCAGATAGCTGGCGATCACCTCGCTCAAGGAGGCGTAGTCGGCCGCCGCATAGGTTTTCGGATGGCGGATATGCCCCTCGCCATCCACGAGGGCCAGCCGCGCATTGGTGCCGCCCACATCGCCCACGAGGCCCGAGAACCAGGTCTTCACGCCACGTCTCCGAACAGCACGCAGGCGCCGGCCTCGGCGGGACCCGCGGCCTTGCGCATGAAACCGAAGAGCTCGCGGCCATAGCCGAACTGCGCGCCATGGGCCGTCGCCGGCGGACGGGCGGCTAGTTCGGCGGGGTCGACCTCGATCTCGAGGGTTCCCGCATGAGCGTCGAGACGGATCAGGTCGCCGTCGCGCACCCGGCAGAGCGCCCCACCGTCCTTGGCCTCGGGTGTGACGTGGATCGCGGCCGGCACCTTGCCGGACGCGCCCGACATCCGTCCGTCGGTCACGAGCGCCACCTTGAAACCTTTGTCCTGCAGCACGCTGAGGGTGGGCGTCAGGCTGTGCAGCTCGGGCATGCCGTTGGCCTGTGGCCCCTGGAAGCGGACCACGGCGATGAAATCGCGATTGAGCTCGCCGCGCTTGTGAGCGGCCAGCAGGTCGTCCTGATCGTCGAACACCAGGGCCGGCGCCTCGACCACGAGATGCTCGTCCTTGACGGCCGAGGTCTTGATCACCGCGCGCCCGAGCCCGCCGCGCAGCAGGCGGATGCCGCCCTCCGGCTGGAACGGGTCGTTTGCGGGCCGAAGGATATCGCGGTTCAGGCTCTCCGTCGGCCCCTCGCGCCAGGTGAGCTTGCCGTCCTCCAGGAAGGGCTCGGTCTGGTAGTGCCGCAGGCCCGGTCCGGCGACCGTGACCACGTCCTCGTGGGCGAGGCCGGCGTCCAGCAGCTCGCGCACCACGAAGGCCATGCCCCCCGCCGCGTGGAAGGCGTTCACGTCCTCCGAGCCGTTCGGATAGACCCGCGCCAAGAGGGGCGTGACTTTGGACAGCTCGTCGAAGTCGCCCCAGTCGATCAGCACGCCGGCCGACCGGGCCATGGCGACGAGATGCAGGGTGTGATTGGTCGAGCCGCCCGTGGCCAGCAGGCCAGCCAGCGCGTTGACGATCGCCTTCTCGTAGACAAGGGCCGACATCGGCGTGTGCGAATTTGTCCCGGCGGCGATCTCGATGGCGCGCCTGGGCGCCGCGGCCGTGAGCGCGTCGCGCAGGGGCGTGTTCGGATGGACGAAGGCCGCGCCCGGCAGGTGCAGGCCCAACATCTCCATCATCATCTGGTTGGAGTTGGCGGTGCCGTAGAAGGTGCAGGTGCCGGGGCCGTGATAGGAGGCCATTTCGCTGTCGAGCAGCTCTTCGCGGCCGATCTTGCCCTCGGCGAACAACGCCCGCGTCTTGGCCTTCTCCGCGTTGGAGATGCCCGAGCTCATCGGCCCGCCCGGCACGAAGATCACCGGCAGGTGGCCGAAGGCCAGAGCCCCGATTGTCAGGCCCGGCACGATCTTGTCGCAGATGCCCAGCATCAGGGCGGCGTCGAACGCGTCGTGGGTCAGGGCCACAGCCGTCGACATGGCGATTACGTCGCGGGAAAACAGCGACAGCTCCATGCCGGGGCGGCCCTGGGTGACGCCGTCGCACATGGCGGGGGTGCCGCCGGCGTATTGGGCGGTGGCGCCGGCCTCCTCGGCCGCGGCCTTGATGATCGCGGGAAACCGCTCATACGGCTGATGGGCGCTCAGCATGTCGTTGTAGGCCGAAACGATGGCGACGTTCGGCGCGCTCGGATTGCGCATCCGCTGCTTGTCCCCATCCGGACTCGCGGCGAAGGCGTGGGCCCAGTTGGCGCAGGACAGCTTGGCGCGGCCGGGCCCGGCATGGCCCGCGGCGGCCATGCGCGCCAGGTAGTCCTCGCGGGTCTTGCGGCTGCGTTCGACGATGCGGGCGGTGACGGCGGCGGTGACCGGATGCATGGAAAGGCTCCGAAACTCAGGGCGTCCAGAGGACGCGCACGGGGCGTTTAGCCTGTTCCAGCAGAGCGTGCACGGGCAGACCCCGTTCCGCCTCGACGATCTCACGTTTCCTCGTACCCGCGATGAGGATCAGGGTTTTCCGCGCCGCGAGCAGAGCCGGCAGGGTGAGGGTGATCCGCGCGATCGGCGGCGAACCGACGCCGGCGGGGACGCCGAGCACATGACGCGACCCGGCCGGGTCCAGGCCGGCGGCGAGCATGGGGCTGCCGGGGATCAGAGAGGCGACATGGCCGTCCTCGCCCATGCCCAGGAACAGCATGTCGGCGGGACCGAGCGCGGCGATGTGGGGCTCGGCGAGTTCGGCGGAGGCTTCCGGCGAGGGCGCGTCATAGCGCAGCGGCTCGAAGCGGGACGAGGCGGCGCGGCCGATCAGCAGTCGCCCGCGCACCAGCCCCTCGTTCGAGGCGGGATCGTCGGGCGGAACGAAGCGGTCGTCGGAGAGGGTCACCACCACCCTGCCCCAGTCGAGTTCGGTCTCGGCCAGGCGGTCGTACACCGCGTGGGGCGACCGGCCGCCGGTGCCGACCAGCACGCCACGTCCCCGCGCGGTGATGGCGGCGGAAAGCGCGGCGACAGTCGCGGCGCAGGCCGCGTCGGCCAGGGCCTCGGCGTCGGCGAAGGTCTCGATCATCGGCGCAGGGGCGCGTGGGCGATGCGCAGGATATTGGCCGCGCCCGGCGAACCCATGGGCAGGCCGGCCAGAATCAGCACCCTTTGCCCCGGCGGGCAGAGTTCGCAGTCCACCGCCTGTTCGACCGCCAGGCGCGCCATGTCTTCGGGGTCGAAGATCGGCGGGACGACGCGCGGCTCGACGCCCCAGGCCAGGGCCAGACGCCGCGCCGCGGCCAGGCGAGTGGTGAGCGCCAGGGTCGGCTGCAGCGGCCGCTCGCGGGACAGGCGGAGCGCCGTCTGGCCCGTGGTGGTGAAGGCGACGAGGCAGGCGGTGGAGGCGGCCTCGGCGGCGCGGCGGGCGGCGGCCACCAGGGCGTCGGCGTCCTCGTCGTCGACCGGGAACTCGGCGCGCATCAGCTCGGGCCAGCGCGGGTCGTTCTCCACCCGGGTGAGGATGCGGTCCATGATACCGACCGCTTCGAGCGGATATTCTCCGGCGGCGGTCTCGGCCGAGAGCATGACGGCGTCGGCGCCCTCGTAGACCGCGCCGGCCACGTCGGAAGCTTCGGCGCGGGTCGGCGTCGGCGAGCTGATCATGCTCTCCAGCATCTGGGTCGCCACGATCACCGGGATGCCCCGCAGGCGCGCGGCGCGGACCAGCGACTTCTGGACGACTGGCACATCCTCGGGATTGAGCTCCACCCCCAGGTCACCGCGGGCCACCATCACCGCCTCGCAGAGATCGAGGATCTCGTCGAGCGCATCGAGGGCGGCGGGCTTCTCGATCTTGGCCAGGACGCCGGCCCGGCCCTGTACGATCT
>CAMFIW010000034.1 GCA_945952355.1 uncultured Phenylobacterium sp.
ATCGTTTGAGTAGCCGCAGTCATGTGGCCACTCTTTTCAGGAGCGATCGAATCGACGCTCCCAAACGCTCAGCCTCAGAGAATTGATCATCCAGCTGCCGTTGAAGCTTAGCAAACTGATCTTCGAATCCAGACACATCTTCGTCCACGTCTGCTGCACCGACATAGCGCCCAGGCGTCAGGACGTAATTGTGCTCTTTAATTTCATCCAAGCTTGCCGACTTGCAGAAGCCGGGCACGTCCTCGTAGGTGCCCGCATCCGTTTCACCACGCCAGGCATGGTATGCGCGTGTGATCTTTTCAATGTCGGCGTCTGAGAACTCCTTGCGTGTCCGATCCACCATGTGACCGAGCTTGCGCGCGTCGATGAACAGGATCTCGCGTCTTCGGTCGCGTAATTTATCGCTTTTTACAAAGCCATTCGACCGATCGCGAGCGAGAAACCATAGGCAGACTGGAATCTGCGTCGAATAGAAGAGCTGGCCCGGCAGCGCGACCATGCAGTCGACCACGCCGGCCTTGCCGTCCACGCCCTCAATCAACGCGCGGCGGATGTCGCCCTCACTGTTCTGCGTCGAGGACATTGAGCCGTTGGCCAGCACGACGCCTGCCACCCCCGCTGGTGCGAGGTGATGCGCGATGTGCTGGACCCAGGCGAAGTTGGCGTTGCTCGCCGGCGGCGTGCCGTACTTCCAGCGAACGTCTTCGCGCATTCGATCACCACCCCAATCGGAAATATTGAAAGGTGGGTTGGCGAGGATGTAGTCGGCTTTGAGATCGCGCAACTCGTCCTTATGGAAGCTGCCCTCGCTGTTCCATTTGATGTCGGCATCAATGCCCCGCACCGCCAAGTTCATTTTGCACAGGCGCCAAGTCGTGTAGTTCGACTCTTGGCCGTAAATGGCAATGTCTCCGATCCGACCGCCGTGCAGCTCAACAAACTTCTCAGATTGTACGAACATGCCGCCCGACCCGCAGCAAGGATCGTAGACGCGCCCCTTAAAGGGTTCGATCATCTCGACCATCACCCGCACGACCGAGCGAGGCGTGTAGAACTCGCCACCGCGTTTGCCTTCCGAACCGGCGAACTGTCCAAGGAAATATTCATATGTCCGGCCAAGCACATCGCGTGCCTCGCCCTTTTCTTTGCCGAGCGCAATGCCGGAGATCAGGTCGATCAGTTCACCGAGCATCACTGCGTTGAGCGCGGGGCGGGCATAGTCCTTTGGCAGCACGCCCTTCAGCGTTTCGTTGCGTGGCTGCTTCTCAATGGCGATCATTGCCTCGTCGATCATCTTTCCGATCGACGGCTGCTTCGCGTTGGCCTGAAGATGCGACCAGCGCGCTTCCTTGGGCACCCAGAAGACGTTTTCCGCGGCGTATTCGTCTGGATCTTCGGCTCCGTCCGGATAATCGGCCAGCAGCTCCGCTCGTTTTGCCTCAAAGCTATCGGAGATGTGCTTGAGGAAGATCAAGCCTAGCGCGACGTGCTTGTAGTCCGACGGCTCCATGTTGCCGCGCAGCTTGTCGGCCGCCTTGAACAGCTCAGCCTCGAAGCCGAGATTACCGCCATTGCCATTGCCGTTGCCGTTCGCTCGGGCCGACTTTGCGCGAACGAGAACAGGAGGCTCGTGCCGCGTGGTTTTCGCTTCGCCATTGCCGGCGAGCGCAATTGAGCCGCCCCGACCTCGGCCGGGAATCGCCATGCCTTCCGCGACGAGTTCGTCCTTCACGGCGGCGTAAGTGGTTTCGGTCCATTGCAGGGCATCGCGCAAGCGGCCGTTTCCGGCGGAGCCGCCAAGCCCCGCCAACACGGCGATGAATTTGTCCTTGAGCGCCTGCCCAGTCATTTTGCCCCTCGACCCATTTTGCCGCGCTCGCCCAAGTCGCGTTGGCTCGCGCCGCCAAGGTGGTCACGACTAGGCACCGTCATCGCCGAATCCTACGGACTCAGCATGCGCGATTTGGACGGAAATAGCTCTCCATGGAAAGGACGGTCCGAGAACGGCGTGGCGGCAATCTGACCGCAAAACCGCGCCGCTTGGAGCGATCTGAACATCATTCCGGGCGACTCAAAGCCCGGTCCTGGCGCGTCCGCGCCTAACCACCATAGCGGCGCCCGTTCGGGCAGGGTTCCTCGCCGTTCGGCTTGTTCTCAGGGTGCGCCGTTCGGCGCGATCTGGCGCCGCCGTTCGGCGTCGCTGGGGGTTGGTGCGGGCGGAGGGACTCGAACCCCCACGCCGTGAAGCGTTCGGACCTAAACCGAGTGCGTCTACCAATTCCGCCACGCCCGCAACCGGGCAGGTGTATATCCGGCTGCCCGCTGACAACAAGGTCAGTGGTGCGCCTGCGGCGCGCTTTCCTCTCTGGGCGCGCTTCGCCGCGCGGCTTTCGGACGCATGACGTTGATGGCCGAGGCGTCGATGCGGTCCTTGATGTACGCGGCGTAGAACTGCTCGATCATCTGGACGCTGGTCCGGCAGTTGTTGGCGATCTGGTGGATGTTCGCGCCCTCCATGAGGCGCATCGAAATGTAGGTGCGGCGAAGGCTGTAGGCCGTCCGGCGCTGGCCATCGCGGTCGAACTTGAGGTTCTCCTCCTCAAGGATTTTGTTGAAGAGGTCGCGGTTGTAGTCCGGGAAGACCTTCATGGACGGCAGCACACGGGCGATGTCCTCGGCCGACTTGCCTTCTTCCTTGAGCTTCCGCACGCGGCGCTTGCGCAACTCCGTGAACGGGTAGACGGCGTTGGGCATGCTCTTGCAGTAGCCGACGCCGGTCTTGCCGCGCACGTCGATCACCAGGATGGTGTCCTTGGTGGCGTAGTCGTCCTCGATCGTCACGTCCCGGAACTCCAGGCCCCAGGCCTCGTCCGGACGCAGGCCGGTGTTGGCCATGATGAGCACGAAGTCGTGCAGGTCCTCGTACCGGCTCTTCCAGCCGCGCCGCTTGCCTTCCGCAATGCGGCGGCGGGTCGCCTCATAGAGGCGCTTATATTCCTCATGGGAGAACCAGGCGCGCCGGCCTCGCTTGCCCTGGGTCATGTAGGGCGTGGAGAGGTTGGGGACGAAGGGAATCCAGCCCAAGCCTTCGGCGTGCTTCAGCACCTGCCGGATGATGACGATCTCCTGGAGCATGGTGCTCCGCGCCGGCGGCTTGCCGGGCGTGTCAGGTGCGCCGTCCTCGCCCTTGACGGTAGTCCTGGCGATGGTCTCCTCGGCGCGCTGGACGCGGTAGCGCTGCACCAGGCCCTTGTTGATGGCGGAGAGGGGCTTGTCCTTAAAGAAGGGCAGGACGTGCGCCTTCATCCGCATCTCCAGGTTCTTGACGTAGCTCGGGCTGCGGACCGAGGCGGCGAGGACCCGCACCTCGCGGAGGTAGGCCTGCGCAGCCTCGGCGAAGGTTTTCTCCTTCGGCGCCAGCGGCTCAAGCCGGCCGGTGCGCAGTTTGCCGCGGAGGTCCAGATACCATTCCTCGGCCACGTCCTTGGCGCGGTCCAGCGCCATTTCGCCGGTCGTCTGGCGGAACCGCTGGCCGCCAACGCGGGCGGCGGCCTGCCAGGGGCCGTGGTCCGCGCGGCGATAAATCTGCAAGCGGCCGTCGAACAGGGTGTGCGTGGTCATGGCTTTCGCCTTTCGGGCTGCGGCTTGTGTCCAACGTGTCCACGGTGTGTCCGATCCTAGGGTGAAGCTTAGTTTCTGTAAGGGTTTGAAGATTTTAGGAGAATTTGGCGTAGACTGCTGGACTAGCTGGATTTGGGTTCCAGCGCCGCGAGGCGTGGAGGTTCGAGTCCTCTCGCCCGCACCAACCCCTCCCCGCGCCGGCGCCTCAGCGACGGATGAACTCCAGGGCGGCCGGGGCCAGGGATGCCACCAGCAGCAGGGCCATGGTGATGTTGAAGGCCCGCAGTGCGGCCGGGCGGTCGAGGAATCGGCGCATCCCCACGCCAAACCCGGTCCAGGTCGCCACGCACGGCCCGTTGACGGCGAAGAACACCAGGCTGACCAGCACCACGTTCACCGCGTAGTTCTCCTTCGGCGCGTAGGTGGTGACGGCGCTGAGCGCCATGGCCCAGGCCTTGGGATTGACCCACTGAAACGCCGCAGCCTGCCAGAAGGTCATGGGCCGCGAGACCGAGGGTCCTCCGCCGATCCCCTTGGCGGTGGCGATCTTCCAGGCGAGCCACAGCATGTAGAGACCGCCGGCCACGGCAAGCACGGCATGCAATTGCGGGAAGGCCGCGAACACGCCCCCCAAGCCCAGGCCCACGGCAGCGATCATGAAAGCGAAGCCCAGGGCCACGCCGGCCAGGTGCGGACCCGTGGCGCGGAAGCCGAAATTGGCGCCCGAAGCCATCAGCATGGTGTTGTTCGGGCCGGGCGTGATGGACGAGACGAAGGCGAACATCGCCAGCGCCGCGGTGAGTTGGGGACTGAGGATCGTCATTGCGGAGGCTTCCTGGGATGAGCCTCGGACGATTTGAGGGAATGCCGTCGGCCGCCCCTCGCTTCGTCGCGAGGGGCTTGGACCGGTGTCGAACCTAGACCGTCTCCCCTCGGCGCACATCAGCCACCACCACGGCCACGATAGCCGTGTTGGGCATGGCGATGAGGGCTGCGCGAAGAAGGTTCACGGGTTCGGATTCCTTGAGTGCGCTGGGGTTAGCACACAGGCCCAGGCTTGGCCATATCGCCTCAGCGCGCGCCGTAGAGGCGGCGCAGCACTATGGGCGCGAGGCCCGGAAGGTCCTCGGCGGTCAGGCCCGGCCCGTGCAGTTCCGCCGCCTCGGCATGGATCCAGGCCGCCGCGCAGGCGGCCTCGAAGCTCTCCATCCCTTGGGCGATCAAGGCGCCGATGAAGCCGGCGAGCACGTCGCCGGAGCCTGCCGTCGCGAGCCAAGGCGAGCCGTTCGTGCTAACCGCGGCGCGGCCGTCCGGATGGGCGACCACCGTGTCGTGGCCCTTCAGCAGGACGACGGCGTCGGCCATCTTGGCGGCCCGCCGCGCGGCGGTGATCCGCTCCGGCGCCCCACGCAGGACCCCGGGGAACAGGCGCTCGAACTCGCCGGGGTGCGGGGTCAGCACGTCGTCGACATCGAGCGCCGAGAACAGCTCCTCGGGATCGTCCTTGAAGACGGTGATCGCATCGGCGTCGATCACCAGGGCCGCGCCGGTGCGCGCCAGGGCCAACACGTTCAGCAAGGTGGTCTCGTTGACCCCGGCGGCCGGGCCGATCACGGCGGCGTCGACCTCGGCGGCCAGCTGCTCCAGTTCGGCCTCCGTCTCGAACGGCTTGAGCATCACCGCCTCGAGATGGGCCGCGTTCACGGCGAGCGCGTCGGGCGGCGACAACAGCGTCACGAGCCCCGCTCCGATCCGCAGTCCGGCCCGCGCCGACAACCGCGCCGCGCCTGTGCTCCAGGGATCACCGCTCACCACGACGAGCCGGCCCCGGGCGTGCTTGTGCGAACTCGCCGACGGCCAGGGAAAATGCGGCAGCCAGGCGTCAGGCGTGTTCTCGATCAGGGTGGTCTCGACCGGCGCCAGGCCGATGTCGGCCACGACCACCTCTCCGCAACGCCCTTGCCCCGGTTCAAGCACGTGGCCGGGCTTCTTGGAATGGAAGGTCACGGTCAGCCCGGCCCAGAAGGCGGCGTCGCCGAGCGCTTGGCCGGTGTCGCCGGCGACCCCGCTGGGCAGGTCGATGGCGACCACCTGTTCGGAGCGCCGCTCGGACGTGCGGGCGATCCGCGCCGCCTCGCCGCTCAGCGGCCGAACCAGGCCCGCCCCGAACAGGGCGTCTACGATCAGATCGGCAGCGCGATCCCCCTGCCCCAGATCCAGGGTCTCGCCCGCCCAGGCCTCGGCCGCCTGCCGCGCGCTGTCAGACTTAGGCGGGCCCATCCTCTCGACCCAGACAGGCCATCCCCGCTCCGCCAGGAGCGCCGCCACCACATAGCCATCGCCGCCATTGTCGCCGGGACCGCACAGGACCGCGGTCGGGCGTGGGTCGAAGCGGTCGCAGATCGCGTCGGCGACCGCCAGGCCCGCGCGGCGCATCAGCTCGATGGCCGGCGTGCCGGCGGCGATGGCCGCGCGATCGGCCTCGGCCATTTCGGCCACGGTGAGGATCGGCCGGGCCGACATGGGGACCGATCCGCTCAGAGGACGCCTGTGGAGGCTTCGCGGCCGCGCTCGACCAGGGTCAGGCCGCCGCCGTCCGCCTCGAGCGTGCTGATCGAGGCGTGGTCCGGCCGGAACACGAGGACCCGGTCGTCATCGGCCAGCAGGGACATAACGGCGTTGATCGCCACATAGTGACTGAAGACCGCCGCACCGCCGCGCGCGGCGAGCGAGGCGGCGACGTTCCGGCGCCAGGCGTCGTAGTCGAGATCGCCCTGGGCGTCGGCCCAGCGCCCCTGGAACACCTCGCGCAGCCAGGCCGGCCGCTCCTCCGGGCTGAGCGCCCTGGGCGTCGGGATCTCGCCCACCGCCGGATCGATCTCGATCTCCACACCCAAGGCCTCGGCGGTGGGGATGGCGGTCTCACGACAACGGCGCAGCGGCGAACTCACCACGCGCGTCGGCCGTTGCTCGGCCGGCAGCGCCATCAGCACGTCACGGGCGGCCTCGGCCTGGGCCTTGCCGGCGGCGTCCAGCCCCGGATCCTCGTCGGCCTCGCCCCAAGTGGCGGCGGGTTTTCCGTGGCGGATCAGGAACAGGCGGGACATGGAATCGAAATCTCCAGGCGATGGCGAACGGATAGTCCAGCCAGGGTGGCCGCGCAGCTTTTCCGTTCGATGACAAAGTCGTACGCGGTCGCCTGCGCCCGCGCCAGCCGGACACCGATCCGCCGCAATCTTCGGCAGCGGCGCCCAAAATGAGGAACCGTGCTTCGCGTGCGACTGGCGCCAAAACCCGCGACCGCGGACGGAATGACCGCCAATCCATCCCGCTTTCAGGTTCCTCAAGACGGCCTCGCACCAATCGCGCCGTCGGTTTCCGCGCGAAGGAGGTCGCTTTTGGTCATGATCGAATCTTGAGCTACCGGCGCCCAAACATTAGACAAACGCAGATTCCCACCCGGTGGCGCGCCGATGTCGCCGGTCGCCCTCTTGCCGCCCTCGACGCCAGCGTGCTCGTAGCCCGCAAACGCCGGGGCGGCTCCGCCTCTCCGCACAACAGTCGGGCCCATGAAAAAGATCGAAGCCATCATCAAGCCCTTCAAGCTCGACGAGGTGAAGGAGGCCCTGCAAGAGCTGGGCGTCCAGGGCATGACCGTCATCGAGGCCAAGGGCTATGGCCGCCAGAAGGGCCACACGGAGCTCTATCGCGGCGCCGAATACGTGGTGGACTTCCTGCCCAAGATCAAAATCGAAGTGGTGGTGGCCGACGACCAGCTCGAGCCCGCCCTCGAGTCCATCGTCGGCGCGGCCCGGACCGGGCGCATCGGCGATGGGAAGATCTTCGTGTCGGAAATCCTCGACGTGCTGCGTATCCGCACGGGCGAGACGGGAGCCGCCGCGGTCTAGGCCGCGGACTTAATTCGAGACTGCTAGAAGGGGATAATCGATGGCCACGGCCAAGGACATTCTGAACGAGATCAAGGAAAAGGACGTCAAGTACGTCGACGTGCGCTTCACCGACATGCGCGGGAAGATGCAGCACGTGACCTTCGACATCGACCTGGTGGACGAGGAGTTCCTCACCGACGGCACCATGTTCGACGGCTCGTCGATCGCCGGCTGGAAGGCCATCAACGAAAGCGATATGAAGCTGCGTCCGGACCTGTCGACGGCGATCATCGACCCGTTCTACCAGCAGACCACGCTCTGCCTGATGTGCGACATCGTGAACCCGGACACCGGCACGCCCTATAACCGCGACCCGCGTTCGATCGCCAAGTCGGCGCTGAACTTCGTGAAGTCGGCCGGCATCGGCGACACCGTGTTCTTCGGTCCGGAAGCCGAGTTCTTCATCTTCGACGACGTGAAGTGGTCCACGGCCCCGCACAACACCGGCTACTCGTACGACTCGACCGAGCTGCCGATCAATTCGAACAAGGACTATCCGGAAGGCAACATGGGCCATCGGCCCGGCCCGAAGGGCGGCTACTTCCCGGTGAACCCGGTCGACAGCGCCCAGGACCTGCGCGGCGAAATGCTGGCGGTGATGGGCGAGCTCGGCATGAAGCCGGAGAAGCACCACCACGAGGTGGCGCCGGCCCAGCACGAACTCGGCCTGAAGTTCGACACCATGGTCGTCATGGCCGACCGCCTGCAGCTCTACAAGTACGTGATCCACAACGTGGCCGCGGCCTACGGCAAGACGGCGACATTCATGGCCAAGCCGATGTTCGCCGACAACGGCTCGGGCATGCACGTGCACCAGTCGATCTGGGGCGACGGCAAGCCGCTGTTCGCGGGCGACAAATACGCCGGCCTGTCGCAGATGTGCCTGTGGTACATCGGCGGCATCATCAAGCACGCCAAGGCGATCAACGCGTTCTCGAACTCCACGACGAACAGCTACAAGCGCCTGGTGCCCGGCTACGAAGCCCCGGTGAAGCTGGCCTATTCGGCCCGCAACCGCTCGGCCTCGATCCGCATCCCGCACGTCGACAGCCCGAAGGCCAAGCGTCTGGAAGCCCGCTTCCCCGACCCGATGGGCAACCCCTACCTGACCTTCACCGCCCTGCTGATGGCCGGCCTCGACGGCATCATCAACAAGATCGATCCGGGCGGCCCGGCCGACAAGAACCTCTACGATCTGCCGCCCCGCGAGCAGAAGAAGATCCCGGAAGTCTGCGGCTCGCTGCGCGAGGCTCTCGAGAACCTCGACAAGGACCGCGCCTTCCTGAAGGCCGGCGGCGTCATGGACGACGATTTCATCGACGCCTACATCGAGCTGAAGATGGAAGAGGTCATGCGCCTCCAGCTCCATCCGCACCCAGTGGAATTCGACATGTACTTCAAGTGCTAAGCTGCAAGGCCTGAGCTTGAAACACGAAGGGCCGCGGATCGCTCCGCGGCCCTTCTTCTTTGTCCGCTGAGGCGGATCAGAAGTTGGCCGACACCGTCACGAAGGCCATCCGCGGCGGCAGCGGGTAGGTGTTGTAGGTGCCGCTCGCGGCGCCTACGACCAGCGAGGACGTTCCCTTCTCGTCCAGCAGGTTGGTGACGTTCAGGCTGACCTTGGCGTCCTTCACCCAGTAGCGATCGGCGAGCGCGAAGTCGTAGCTGGCCTGCAGGCCCAGGGTGAAATAGCCCTTCACCGACAGGTCGTTGGTGTAGGTGGCGAAGCGCTTGCCGACATAGTCGCCGCTGAGCTGCGCGGCGAACGCCCCGTAGTTCGCGCTGAGGATGAACTTGTTCATCCATTCCGGGCTCGCCGGGATCGACTTGCCCTTGGTCGGCACCACCGTGCTGCTGGCGCCCGTCGTGTAGTTGTCCTGGTAGATCGAGCGATTGTACGAGACCGCGTCGTAGAACGAGATGTTCGGGCCGAACTGAAGGGTGGCCGCGACGTCGACGCCGTCGGTCTTCACCGAGCCCACATTGGCCAGGATCGCCGAGCCCGAGACCAGCGAGCCGATCACCGGGGTCGAGCTGATCTGCAGCAGGCGGTCGGCGAAATCCACGTGATAGTAGGTCACCTGGGTCTGGACGCCGGTCAGAGGGCCCATCTCCAGATCTCGATGCGAGCGCAGTCCAAGCTCATAGGTCCAGGAGGTCTCGGGATTGGCGGTCTTCTTGAACAGGTCGAACGCCGCCTGGCTGCCCAGGCTCCAGGGCGACAGGCCGGACGCGCCATAGGTCACGAACTGGCGCAGGTTCTTCTGGATGTTCGCGAACACCTGCTCGTGCTCTGTGACGTCCCACACCGCGCCCACCTGCGGCAGGAACCACTCGTAGGTGCTGATCTTGCCGCTGGGCAGCAGGGTCGGGTTGGTGGTGCAGGTCGGCGCCGTCGTCCCGGTCGGGCAGGTCGGCAGGTTCTTCTGCTGCACCGGCACCCGGCCCGTGGCGTTCTGGAAGCTGCCCTTGAAGCCCGCCTGCAACAGCAGGTCCGGGCGAATGCGCCACTGGTCCTGCAGGTGATACTGCACCACTTCGTTGTTGATGTTGTTGGCGTACTGGGTGAAGGCCGGGTTGGTCGGGATGTCGTAGGGCGTCAGGTCGCTGGATGAGGCCGCGAACGGATACCAGACCCGGTGGGTGGTCGAGTGGATGTTCTCGTACCAGAAGCCGCCTTCGATCTGGTGGTCACCGACGGTCCAGTCGAGGTTCGAGAGCAGGCCCCCTCGGTTGATCAGGTACTCCGTGGTGCGCACGGCGTAGCCGGTCCCGCCGAACACCGACTTCAGGTTCTGGCCGGGGAAGTAGATGGCGAACAGCCCGGGCAGGCCGGCCTGATTGATCGGGCCGGCGACGACGCCCCGGCCCTCGTCATGGTGGAAATAGACCTGATTGGACCAGGTCAGGTTCGGCGCCAGCTTGTAGTCGTACTTCACGTAGCCGAGCTGGTCGGTCCGCTGGGCGGCGCTGTGATAGTTGCGGAAGTTCGAGCCGTCCGCGGCCGGCGGCGCGCCGGAAGCCTGCAGATAGGCCAGGGCCGCGTCATAGTCCGGGTAGAGGAAGGGCCGCGTATAGGGTGCGCTCTTCTCGCCCGCGACGTGGACGATCGAATCCTCGTTCGGCTCCACCTTGTCCGACAGGTCGAGGAAGGCGGTCAGCCGGCCGCGGTCGCCCTCGTGCACGAACTTGAGGTTGAACTGGTCGCCCTTCTGATGGCCGTTGAAGTCCCAGGCCCTTTGGTCCTGGTGGAGGCCGGAGAGATACAGGGTGTTCCCGGAGCCGAATTCGCCCGTCTCGAGCCGCAAGTAGGTGCGCGTGGTCTGGTAGCTGCCCAGGGTCTGCTGGAAATTGCCGCCGCGGTCGTGCGACGGATCGCGCGAGAAGGTCTCGATCGCACCGCCGAGATTGCTGGTCGAAGCCGTCGCGAGGTCGCCGGCGCCCGAGGACAGGATGACCCGGCTGACGTTCTCGCTGATCACCGCCCGCGAGGGCGATAGGCCGTTGTAGTTCCCGTACTGCTGATCGCCCAGCGGCACGCCGTCCATCGTGTAGCCGAGTTGCTGGGTCGAGAAGCCGTGTACGAACAGGAACTCGTTCTGCTCGTTGTTGCCCCATGGGTCGGAGGTCTCGAACAACACGCCCGGAAGGGTCTGGATCGCTTTCAGCGGGCTGACCCCGGGCAGGATCTTCTGGATCTCCGTCCCACCCAGTTCCACGGCCGACCGCGTGGTCCTGGTGTTGGTCACGACCAGTTCCGAAACCGTCGCAGATCCCTCCGCCGCCCCGTCCGCCGCCGCGGCGTCCGCCGCATGGGCCACGCCCGCGATGATCATCGCGCTCAGCGCGGAGGTGACGAAGAGCGCCGGGCGCGGATCGCGCCCCGTCTTGTTGTTCATGGCTATCCCCTGCCAGGCGCTGGGAGTCGCGCCTTCCAAAGGTTGGGCCGATAGGGGGCTTGGCGGACGCTGAGGCGAAGGTTCCGCGATTGTTTTGTGACCCTGACCTGGCCGCCGCGGGTCACCAGAGCGCAGACCGCCTTCGGAGCTTGACGGCGGCGCCAACAAGGATCATTTGCGGCCAGCCGAGACGCCTATCGGGCCGCTTCGGCGCCACGAGAGGACCATCAACCCAATGCCCAGCGACAGTAGCAGTCGATTGCGCGAACCGTCGGCGACGACGGAGGGCTGATCCTCGATCGGCTCTCCCCGCCGCGCGGCGGCATCGAGGTGAGCCATGCAAGACACCCCCATCCACACGGCGGTCGATCCCGTCATGCTCGCCGGCCTCGCGACGGAGCGCGCGGCCCACATC
>CAMFIW010000035.1 GCA_945952355.1 uncultured Phenylobacterium sp.
GCCAGGTAGAGCATCAGCAACATGTGCAGCAGGCAGTCGACATACCAGAGGTAGTTGTCACCGCCCTTATGCTGGGCCAGCAGCCTGGAATAGTCCTGGAAGTCGGCGGTCAGCAGATAGATGTACGGCTCCGGCGGCTCGCCGGGCAGGCGCGCCAGGAAGATCAGGAAGCTGAGCGCCGCGGTGGGCACGAAGATGCTCCACAGAGTGCGGAACATCGGCTGGGCGCTTTCCTGGCGAAATGCCTGCTGCAGGGCGAGACCGCCCATCATGAAGCCGGAGATCAGCATGAGCGCGCTGGTCGCCCCACCGCCCATGCGGTTGGCGAAGGCCGCGGCGACCGCCTGAGCCCCGGTCGCCATCCCGGCCATGGCGGCCGGGCCGCCGAAAAGGTGGTAGTGGCCGGCCACCACCAAGATGATGGCGGCCGCTCGCAGCGCGATGGGCGTGTCGATGATGCTCCAGGCCGCGTTGGGCGCCTTCTTGAGCGCGGCCAACTCGGCGATGCTCATCAGCCGCCATCCGGCCGGCGCCTCGCCGATGACCTCTTCGGTGGCGAGATAAGCCTGGACGTAGCTGAGGCTATCGCCGCCAAGGCTGGCGAAGGACGAGTCCGGGGTGATGTCGCCGCCGAGGATGGAGGACCAGGCCTCGATCAGTTGCAGTTCCACCGGGGTCGCACGGCGTTTCGGAGCGACTGAGGCCGGCGCCTCAGGCAGGGCCAGCAGGGCCTTGCGGTCGATCTTGCCGTTGGCCAGCAGCGGCAGGGTGTCGACGAAGCGGATCGAGGCCGGGACCATGTAGCTGGGGAGACGCGCGGCCAGCAGGGTGCGGACCTCGGCCTCGCGCACGCCCCGCCCGACGGTGACGAAGGCGGCCAGGCGGGCGTCGTCGCCGGTCCCGACCGGGAGGGCGACCGCGGTGCGGACTCCCGGGCAGGCGAGGAGCGCCGCCGCGACCTCGGACAGGTCGACACGATGGCCGCGGATCTTGAGCTGGTCGTCGGTGCGTCCGATGAACAGGACCTGGCCATCGGGCAGGTAGAGGCCGCGGTCGCCGGTGAAGTAGACATTGGCCCGGCCTTCGGCGTCGAGGCCGCGGTCCCCGGGCGGCAAGATGCGGCCGGCCTCGACATAGCCAAGGCTGAGCCAGTTCGAGCGGACCGCGATCTCGCCAACCTCGCCGACCCCAAGCGGGCGGCGATCCGCGCCGACCACGAAGAGCTGAGCGCCTTCGCTGCCGAACCCGAGAGGCGCCGAGCGCCACGGCACGGCGGGATCGAGGCGATGGAAAGCCACGGCCTGGGGCGTCTCGGTGGCGCCATAGAAGTTGACCTGCTCGGCGTGCGGGGCCAGGGCGGCCAGGTCGCGGGCGAGCTTGGGGCGCAGTTCGTCGCCGCCCCAGAACACCCGACGAAGATCCGGCAGGGCTCGGGCCTTGGCGGCGCCGGCGACGATCACCTGGCCCAGGGGCGGGGTGATGTGGGCCACGCGCACGCGACGCTTGCGCAGCCAAAGCGCCAGGGCCGAGGGCTCCTGGCGGGTGGCGGCATCAGGGATCACCAGGGCCGCGCCCAGTGACAAGGGCGTGAAGACGTCCCGCAGCAGAGGGTCGTGCGAGAGACCCGACAGAAGGGCGAAGCGGTCGTCGGCACGGAGGCCGAAGGTGTGCGCCTGCCAGTTCGTGAAGTGGGCCAGCGGCTGGTGCGATGCGGCCACGCACTTCGGCTTTCCGGTGCTGCCGGAGGTGAAAAGGAAGTAGGCGGCGGCCTCGGGTCGGGCCTCATCCAGGCCCGCTTCGCCGAGGTCTGCGTGCCGCGCGGCCGCATCGACCACCGGCGCGCCGCGCAGTCCGGCCAGGCGTTCGGCCACCGCCTGGGGCGCGCCGCCGGTGTGGACCAGGACGCTCGGCGCGCAAATGTCCAGGAGGCTCATCAGCCGCGCTTCGGGATCGCCGGCGTCGAGCACGACGAAGACGCCGCCCGCGCGCGCCGCGGCCAGCATGGCGACGACGAGTTCGGGGCCACGCTCGGCCAGGATGGCGATGCGGTCGCCGGAGGCGACGCCAACCCCGCGCAGGGCCTGGCCGAGCGCGGCCGAGCGGCGCGCGAGCTCGCCATAGGTGATGCGGCCGCCGACATGCTCCAGGGCGAGGGCGCGCGGATGGGCGCGGGCCTGAGCGAGGAAACGGGTGTGGATCAGCTCGCCGCCGCCCGCCGGCAGGGCCGCGGCCGGATCAGGCAGGACGCCGGGCGGCGCGAAGTCGGCGGATCGCACTTCGCCGACCGGACGGTGGATGTCCTTGGCGAGTTCGAGCGCGAACGCCGCAAGGCCATCGGCGACCGCCTGGACCCGTTCGGCGGAGAACGCCGAAGCCTTGTAGAAGATGGTCAGCCGGGTGCCGCCGTCGGGGAAGCCGGAGACCCGGACATTTAGGTCGTCGTCGTCCTGGTTTTCAGAGAAGTCGAGCCGGTGAAGCTCGACGTCGTTGAAGGTGATCTTCACCGGCTCGGGGAACCAGTTCATCGCGTAGCGCGCCTGGAGGCCGGTATTCCGCACCAGATGATGGTACGGGAAGAGCTCGTGCCGGATCGCCTCCCGAATCTCGGTGCGCATGCGCGCGGCAAGGGCGGCCAGGGACTCGGTCTCGTCGATCCGAGTGGCCATCAACAGGGCATTGGAGAACACGCCGTGGGCGCCGTTGTCGGCGCCGATGGTGCGGCGGCCCGCGCTCTGGAAGGTCGTGCAGACGGTCTCCATCCCGGTCATCCGCGACAGCAGGACCACATAGGCGGCGTAGAAGACGCTGAAGGCGGTGACGCCGATGACCTGGGCCGCGGCGTGCAGCGCCGCCATGGTGTCGGCGTCGAGGACCACCGAAACGCTCGGTCGGGAGGCGTCGAACTCGCCGGTGGCGCGGTCGGCGGGCCAGGCGGCGACCTCCTGGACGGCCTTGAAGTGATCCATCCAGAAGGCCTCGGCGGCCTTGTAAGCCTCGTAGTTCTCCCAGTCGAAATTCTAGTAGTCGTCATACTGCGGCGGCGGCGCATCGGGCACAGGCATGCCCATCCGCCGCGCATGCACCTCCATGCCGAAGGCCTGGAAGGTCATGCCGTCCGAGGTGGCGTGGTGCAGGGAGAAGGCGAAGACGTGGTCGTTCTCACCCAGCTTGATCAGCATGTAGCTATGCAGGCTCTCGGGCGTGTAGTCGCCCTTGAGATAGCTGTGGCGGCGGACCATCTCGCGGGCCTCATCAAGGGTCGCGCCCGTCATGTCGAGGCGGACCATCTCCGCCGTCGAGACCTCTTCGACGTATTTGGTGAAGCGGCCGTCGGCGCCGAGCTCGAACCCCGTGCGGCGGGCCTCGTGGCGGTCGCAGGTGGCCTTGATGGCGGCCTCCAGCGCGTCGGCGTCCAGCGGGCCGACGAGGCGCACGACGGCTGGAGCCGCGTAGACTTGGTTGGTCAGGGATTCGGCAAGGAGATAGCGCTCCTCGTTCGGAGAAAGCCGCAGGCCCTCGCGTAGTCGACGCGGCCTGGCGCTCGCCTCGCCTGATCCAAAACCCATAATCCCGCCCAGCCTCTCGCGACCGGAACAGCAACGAAACAACCTTCGCCGCGGCCCTCGGCGTTTAACCATGTCAGGACTCACCCCGATCCGGACATGCTAACCGAGGTTAGCTGGACGAATTCTAAAGCGCTCGAGGATTCAACCAGAAGCCTTCTTCGCTCAACACAACGTGTATGTCTGGTAGTAGACGCGAATGCCCGCGCGGCCCTCAATTCAATGGGCCGCCCTGGCGGACGACAGACGACCGACCCTGGGGGAGCAGGGCCGGCCGAGGCAGGAGCGCCCCGGGGTCGGGCGCTCGGTCCGCTAGGCCGCCATCTGGGGAGGAAGGGCGGCGGTCCAGGCGAAGTCGGGGAAGAAGCGGGCCATCATGCGGTCGACGAAGGCGACCAGATTGGCGAAGCCCTCGCAGCGGCGTCGCAGGGGGCTGTCGAACCAGGGCGTCAGGATCTGGGCCAGGGTGGCGAAGGCGATGGCGTCGACGCTGGTGGGCTTGTCGCCCATCAGGAAGGCCTTGTCGCCGAGCAGGGTCGACAGCGCCCAGAGCGAGCGGGTCCCGAGCTCGACGATCTCGTCGGGGGTGTGGCGGCCGACCCCGACGGCCTTGAGATTGAGCGCCACCTGGTCGAGCAGGTCGGCCTTCATCCGCGCGCGCATCTCCTCCGGCGCCCAGTCGAACCAGTGGGCCGGACCCTTCTCGAAATTGGCCTCGTCGAAGAAGCGGAACCAGGCGGCGGTCCAGCCGAGCTGGTTTTCGATCATCCGCTCGACCGCCCAGGCCTGGGCGCGCTCGGCGGGGGTGAGGCCGGCGTCGAGGTCAACGCCGTAGGTCGCCTCCACGTGGCCGCGGATGAAGGTTGAATCGGCGATGCGGCGACCGCTGTCCTCGATGAAGGGCACCTGGCCCTTGGGCGAGTCGCTCGGCATGGCGCCTTCGAAATCGTAGGCGAGGCCGGCCATCTTCAGCTGGACGATGGTCTTGGTGACGTAGGGGCTGACCTCGGGAAGGCCGAAGCCGGGGCCGGCGCCGAACAGGGTGATGGGCGCGCTCGCGAGGCGGTTGGCGTTGGCGGCTTCAGTCATCAGGGTCTCTCCGTTACCGATGAGAGGACCCTATTGCCATCCTGCTGACATCGTGTTGGCAGTAGCGGTCGGCGAGGATGGTCCCATGAGACGCGCAGACAGACTCTTCCAGATCATCCAGATCCTCCGCCGGTCGCGGCGGCCGATCACCGCCGACGCCATCGCCCTGGAGCTCGAGACCTCCAAGCGGACGGTCTATCGCGACATCGCCGACCTGATGGGCCAGAGGGTGCCGATCCGCGGCGAGGCGGGGATCGGCTACATCCTCGACAACGGCTACGACCTGCCGCCCTTGATGCTGACGCCCGACGAGATCGAGGCGGCGGTGCTGGGCGCCCAGTGGGTGGCCGGACGGGCGGACCCGGCGCTCGCCAAGGCGGCCAAGGACCTGATCGCCAAGATCGGGGCGGCGGTGCCGGAGCGGCTGCGGCCCTATGTGCTGGAGCCGGCCTCCGGCGCGCCGCCGAGCTGGAAGTCGGTGGCCGATGCGATCGACATGGCCCGGGTGCGGGCGCACATCCACGGCGGGCGGAAGATCCGGCTCAGCTACAAGGACGAGATGGGCCAGGCCAGCGAGCGGACCATCTGGCCGATCACCATCGGCTACCGCGACACCACGCGGATGCTGGTGGCCTGGTGCGAACTGCGGGTCGATTTCCGCAGCTTCCGGACCGACCGGGTGGTGGGCGCCGAGTTCCTGGAGGACCGCTATCCGGAGCGACCGGCGGTGCTGCGGGCCAAGTGGCGGCGCGCCATGGAGACCGAGCGGGGGCGCTGGACGCGGGCCAGGGCGGAAGCGGCGGAGCCGGAGGACCAGCAGGCCTGAGCGCGTTTCGCACGGCGCAGTGGCGGGCGGGCGCGGCGCGACTTATTTGGGCTGCCAATAGCCCCAATGAGAGGAAGCGCTGAATTGTCCCTGTCCCTATACGACGCCTCGATCCCCGGATTCGTCCGATCGCTGAAGAACCTCGCCAGCTTCCTCGACAAGGCGGAGGCTCACGCCAAGGCGAGCGGCGCCTCGCTGCAGTCCTACATGGACGCCCAGCTAACCGAGGACATGTATCCGCTGACCCGCCAGATCCAGCTGGCCAGCGACAGCTCCAAGGGCGCGGCCGCGCGGCTCTCGGGCGAGGCTCCGCCCTCGATGCCCGACACCGAGACGACGTGGGCGGAGCTGAAGACGCGCATCGCCAACACCCTGGCCTTCATCGAGTCGATCAAGCCTGAGCAAGTGGACGGCCGCGAAGACACGACGGTCGAACTGCCCCTGCCCGGCGGCAAGCTGACCTTCACGGCCAAGGACTTCCTGTTCCAGTTCGCAATCCCGAACCACCTGTTCCACGTCACCACGGCCTACGCCCTGCTTCGCGCCAAGGGCGTGCCGCTCGGCAAGATGGACTTCCTGGCCGGCGGCCAGGCGGCCTGATCGCGCCTCGCCTACGGCAAACGCGGGAAAGCCCCATTAACCCGCGGTAAACCCTGTGCGCGCGGGCGCGGGGGCGCCGCGCAAAATCCGCAGAACGGCGCGCCGCGGGTGTTGTCGCATCGCACACCCGTCGCGTGCGACCGTGCGCGGATGACGGTGATCGCCTTTCCTTGCATCAAGGCGTCGGCGGCAGGCCATAGGCCGCTGGGCCTGGTGGCGGCCGCGATCCGCGAGCTGGGCGAGCCGGCCACCATCGAGGAGATCGCCGCCCTGCTGGCTATGGCCGCTGGCCCGGCGCCGAGCGTCGCCCACCTCGCGGCCCTGTTCGCTCGCGACGCCGGGCAGCCGGCGGGCGAGCGCCTGTTCCGGCCGGTGCGGCTGGGCGACCGGACGGCCTGGGCCTTCACCCGGGCGTTCCGGGTCTTCCTGGACCAGGAAGGATTCCATCCGATCCTGCGCCGGCTGGAGGCGCTGGCGAACCTGGCCTGACCGGGCCGCCCAGAGGGCGCCGGTCGGGGCCGAGCGGGACCACCAGGTCGGCGCGGGCGGGCGCCTCGGCGAGGATCCAGCGGGTGATCCGCTCATAGTGGGCGATGAAGCGTGCGATGGCCGCGTCGTCCATGGCGCGGCCGGGATCGGCGCTTTGGCGGGCCAGGCGGGCCCGGAGCTTGGCCTCCTGCTCGGCGCGCCAAGCGTGGACGGCTTCGAAGCCCGGCGCCTGAAGGAGGACCAATAGGCCGATGCGGGCGAAGAGCTCGGCATAGGGTCCGGCCAGGGCGGCGTCGACGTGGGCGCGCCAGACGCCGAGCGGGTCCTCGTCGCGCTCCAGGGCGTTGACCGGTGGGGCGAGGTCGCCCGGCGGCTGCGGCCGGGCGCCGACGCACCAGCCCTCGAACAGGATCACGTCGACGGGCGCCGCGACGCGCGGCCAGGCGTCCGTCGGGCGGCGATCGTCGGCCGCCTTGTCGAAGCTGGGCAGGGCGACGGCTCCCGCGCCCGCCAGGGCGTCGAGGGTCGCCAGGCCCAGGCCGACATCGTGGGTTCCGGGCGCGCCGCGAGTGGCGAACAGGGGATGGACCTCGGCCGCCAGGCGCAGGCGCTCGGCGCGGGTCAGGTAGAGATCGTCCAGGGAAAGGACCGCGACACGCAGGCCTCCGGCCTCAAGACGGTGGGCGACGACCGCGGAGATGGTCGACTTGCCGCTGCCCTGGGCGCCGCAGATCCCGACCACGAAGGCGGGTGGGCGTGCGGCCGCCGCGATGGCTTCGGCCAAGGGTTCGCAGACCATGCGCGCCGTGGCCTCGAAGCCCGCCGGCAGGGCCTCGCGCGACATGAACTCCGCCAGCCAATCGTCCAACCGGCCCTCCTCGGCTGACGGGTGCGGCCTACGGTCCGGTGGCGGCCTCGACCTTGGTCGCGGCGTCGACGATGACGTTGTAGATGATGGTCTGAGCGTCCTTGAACACGGCCACGAGCGCCAGGCTCAGCACGCCCACGATGATGCCGTACTCGACCGCCGTGGCGCCGGTCTCGTCGGACCAGAACCGGCTCAGATGAGATCGCGCAGCCACGCCACGAGCGGCGCGTCCGCGGGGGGCATCGGATAGTCCCCTAGCTTGGAAGGTTTCACCCATGCGAGCGCCGCGTGCTCCTTGGCCGTGACGACGCCGTCCCAGCGCCTGCACAGGTAGAGTGGCATCATGAGGTGAAAGGACTCATAACCGTGGCTGGCGAAAACGAAGGGCGCCAGGCAGGCCTCGGTGACGGTGACGCCCAGTTCCTCCTCGAGCTCGCGGATCAGGCAGGCCTCGGGCGTCTCGCCCGCCTCGACCTTGCCGCCGGGAAACTCCCACAGTCCCGCCAGTTGCTTGCCCTGCGGCCGCTGGCAGATGAGCACGCGGCCGTCGACGTCGATCAGGGCGGCGGCGGCGACGAACAGCATCGGCTTCGATGGGGAGATTTGGGGATCGGCCATGCCGGTTCCTTCGCAGGTCCCACCGATTCCGCAAGGCCCGGCTTTCGTAGGGCAAATTAAGTTGCGGCTCCGGCCCCGCGCGCGCCTGATGGCCCCGCGCCGCGCCGATGGGTGAGCGCGGCTCGTCCTTGCTGGAGGGTGAGATGGCTTATCAGGGAAGCTGCTTCTGCGGCGCGGTGGCGATCGAGGTTTCGGGCGATCCGGAGGGCATGGGCTATTGCCATTGCGCCTCGTGCCGATCGTGGTCCGGCGGGCCGGTGAACGCCTTCAGCCTGTGGAAGCCCGAGGCGGTGAAGGTGACCAAGGGCGCCGAGAACATCGGCATGTACCAGAAGACCGAGGTGAGCCAGCGCCAGTATTGCACCAAGTGCGGCGGCCACCTGATGACCAACCATCCGCCGCTGGGCCTGGTGGACGTGTTCGCCGCGACCATTCCGGGCCTCGCCTTCGCGCCCGGCCTGCACGTGAACTACCAGGAGACGGTGCTGCCGATGAAGGACGGGCTGCCGAAGATGAAGGACTTCCCGACGGAGTTCGGCGGGTCCGGGGAGACGATGGCCGAGTAGAAGAAACGGAACCACGAACCACACGAACCCACACGAACGGGTCGGCGTCGCCCCGCGGAGCGCGAGCCTCGCTGCGCACAGGCGCGTCGGCGGAGGTTCGTGCTTTTCGTGGTTCGATATCTTCGGGCTGGGGGCGCGTCGAGGCCGCGAGATGGGGACCACGAAAAACACGAACGGGTTGCCTGACTGGCCGTGATTGGCATGAGGGCGCGCTCCGCGCGCTCTTGTTCGTGTGGGTTCGTGTGGTTCGTGGTTCTGGCCTTACGGCGTCGCCGGGCGAGCGAGGTCCGCGAGGTAGGGCTCGGTCAGGGCTGGGAGCAGGCCCGACATGTGGCCGAGGCCAGGCATGACGACCACCTCGACCCTGGGCGCGCGCAGCCGCGCGGCGAAGGCTTGGACGTCCGGGGTGGGCAAGTGGGCGTCGTGTTCGCCCTGCAGGAAGATCATGGGAACCTCGTAGTCGGCGCCGAGGACGGCGGCGTCGAAGGCGTCGATCTGGGGCTTGAGGGCGGCGAATGCGGCGGTGGGGCGATCGCGAAAGCGCCCCTTTCGCCGGAAAACCTTGACTTTTCGGGCCTGAGGCCTCATTTCCACGCTGCGCTGCAGCAAATGCGGCGCTATCGGCGTTCCAGCCGCGTGATGGGTCCGGGTTCGGATCCAGCCTGTCGAGCGCCCTGAAGAGATCGCATAGATCGCCCCGCCACGCGGGGGCTTTCCCACAAAGACCCGCGTCCCGCGACCCTCGCATGCAGCGATGGGCCGCGTTCGGCGCATACGTGAAAGACACTGACGTTTTGACCCAATTCACCGACCTCGGCCTCGCCAAGCCGCTGCTCAAGGCGCTGGCCGACGAGGGCTATACCCAGCCGACGCCGATCCAGGCCCAGGCCATTCCCGCCGTGAAGACCGGCCGCGACCTCTTGGGCATCGCCCAGACGGGCACCGGCAAGACCGCGGCCTTCGCCCTGCCCATCCTGCACCGTATCGCCGAGGACCGCCGCCCGGCGCCGCGCCGCGGCTGCCGCGTGCTGGTGCTGTCGCCCACCCGTGAGCTCGCCACCCAGATCGGCGAGAGCTTCAAGACCTATGGCAAGCATCTCGGCGTCTCGGTCGCCGTGGTGTTCGGCGGCGTGAAGTACGGCGGCCAGATGCGCGCCATGGCGCCCGGCGTCGACGTGCTGGTGGCCACGCCCGGCCGCCTGATCGACCATCTGGGCGAGAAGTCCATCACCCTGCAGGGCGTCGAGACCTTCGTGCTCGACGAGGCCGACCAGATGCTGGACATGGGCTTCATCCTGCCGATCCGCCGGATCGTGAAATACCTGCCGAAGGACCGGCAGAACCTGTTCTTCTCGGCCACCATGCCCGGCGAGATCGAGAAGCTGGCGGCGGAGCTCTTGAACCCCAACCCGCACAAGGTGTCGGTGACGCCGCAGGCGACCACGGTCGAGAAGGTGAACCAGAAGGTCATCTTCGTGGAGAGCGCGCGCAAGCGGGCCCTGCTGGCCGAGCTGTTCGCCGACGACAACTTCAAGCGCGTGATCGTGTTCACCCGCACCAAGCGCGGCGCCGACCGGGTGGCCAAATCGCTGGAACAGGGCGGCGTCAACGCCGTCTCGATCCATGGCGACAAGAGCCAGGGCCAGCGCGAGCGGGCGCTGGCGGCGTTCAAGGCCGGCGAGGTCCGCGCCCTGGTCGCCACCGACATCGCCGCGCGCGGCATCGACATCGATGCGGTGAGCCATGTGGTGCAGTACGAGCTGCCGAACGTGCCGGAGAGCTATGTGCACCGGATCGGGCGGACGGCGCGGGCCGGCGCCTCGGGCTCGGCCGTGGCGTTCTGCGGCGAGGAGGAACGCAACCTCCTGAAGGACATCCAGAAGGTCACCCGCCAGACGATCCCGAACGAGGATCGTCGCGGCGACCGCGGCCTGGGCGTGATGACCACCGCCCTGGCCGACCAGGCCGGCGAGCGGGGCGAGAGCGCCGGTCACCGCGCCAAGGGCGGCCATCGCAAGGGCGGCCATCCGGATCGCCGGCCCGAGGGCCGCAGCGACTTGCCGGGCGGCCTGCGCAAGCAGCGCAACCGCAAGCGTCCGGGCGGCGGCGGCGGTCAGGGCCAGCAGGTCAAGGGGGGCGGCCGGCCGAACGGCGAGCGCGCCTCGACCACGCCGATCGACCAGAGCCAGTTCAAGGGCCCGAAGCGCGGCGGCGAACCGGCCAAGCGCTGGAGCCCGCTGGACTGAGTTTGAGGCGACCCCGGCGCAGCCGGGCCTGCATTCCTAGGCTCGGCGTCTGGCGGGGAGTCAGCTCTTAACCGCAGAGGACGCGGCGGAGACACGGAGGTTCACAGAGGCACTGTGAACCTCTTCGTGCTCTGCGCCTTCTCTGCGGTCTCCGCGGTTAGATAGGGCCTTCGGCCAAGATGCGGCGTCAGATCAGGCGCGCCTCGCCTGGCCCCAGGCGCCAGCGGGCTATGCCGGCGATGATGGCGCCGAAGACCAGCATGGCGACGAAGTTCTCCGCCAGGCCGGCGTTGATCTTGGGCATCCGGCCCCAGGCCGAGAGCGGCAGGACCACGAACTCCATCACCACGAAGACCGGCGCGCCATAGGCCAAGCCGAGCGGCAGCCAGCGGCGGCGCAGGACCGGCATGCGCAGGGACGCGCCGACCCAGATGGCGGCGATGATCATCGACATCGCCCATTGCAGGACCACGCCGAGCGCGACCACGTCCGCACCGCCCTTGAGCGCGGCCTTGCCCAGCAGGCCGCCGGCGATGATGCGGGCGATCATGTCCGGCGGCGCGGCGTTGATCAGGGCCGCGGCCCCGATGTCGACCGTGCCGGCGATGACGCCGCCCAGCAGGATGGCGGTGGCGATGAATGTCCTGTCGGCCACGGCGAAGCTCCCCCGAAAGCCCATGGGATAGCATCGGCCCCGCCGGACGGCTGCGGGGCCGCCCGATTACGCCATCGGTTTGTGCTCAGCTCGGTGGGTTATACTTCTCGACGAAGGCGACCGTGGCCCTGAGCAGCGCCTTGGCGCGGTCCTCCGGCGATTGAGCCTGGCCGGCCTTGGACTTCGGATCGGGGCGGATGAACACTTCGACCGCCTTGCCGGCCTGCTTGAGGCTGCGTTCCATCCTGCGGCTCTGGGCGCTCCAGCCTTCCTCCGAGTCCTCGTCATAAATCAGCATGACCGGCGCATTGGC
>CAMFIW010000036.1 GCA_945952355.1 uncultured Phenylobacterium sp.
GACAACCTGTTCTCGACCCACCCGTCGACCGACAACCGCGTCGCGGCCCTGATGAAGATGGACGGCGGCCAAGCCTTCGTCGCGCCGGAGCCGCAGCGTCATACCCCCGGCCCCTGGGACGAACCCGAGCCCGCGCCGCGCGGGCCTTGGGGGTAATCCCAACGGCTGTCATCCCGGTTTCCGCGCCAGCGGAAGACCGGGACCCATAGACGCCGATTTTTCCCGATAGCCCCGCGCGCATGGGTCCCGGACAAGCCGCTCACGCGGCTTTCCGGGATGACACTCGGGCCCTACTCCGCCGGCAGGGTGTTCTCCGCCCGCTTGGCGAGCATCTTGTCGAACTCGCCCCAGACGCCGGTCTCGCCGTGCCACTGGCCCTTGGTGGCGGCCTTGGAATATTCGGTCGAGCGGGCCTCGAAGAAGTTGGCGTGCTCCACGCCCGACAGCATCGACTGCAGCCAGGGCAGCGGGTTCTCCTTCACGCCATAGACTTCCGGCAGCTGGAGCTGGCGCAGGCGCCAGTCGGCGATGAAGCGGATATAGGCCTTGATGTCCTCGGGCGTCATGCCCTGCACCTCACCGGCGTTGAACGCCAGGTCGATGAACTTGTCCTCCAGGCCCACCACGGTCTTGCAGCAGTCGACGATGTCGTCCGCCACCGACTTGGTCACCGCGCCCGTCTCCTTGTTGAAGGCGTGGTAGAGCTTGATGATCCCTTCGCAGTGCAGGCTCTCGTCGCGCACCGACCAGCTGACGATCTGGCCCATGCCCTTCATCTTGTTGTGGCGCGGGAAGTTCATCAGCATGGCGAAGCTGGCGAACAGCTGCAGGCCCTCGGTGAAGCCGCCGAACATGGCCAGCGTGCGGGCGATGTCGGCGTTCGATTCGACGCCGAACTTCTGCATGTAATCGTGCTTGTCGCGCATCTCCTGGTAATCCAGGAACGCGGTGAATTCGCTGTCCGGCATGCCGATCGTCTCGAGCAGCAGGGCGTAGGCGGCGATGTGGATCGTCTCCATGTTGGAGAACGAGGCCAGCATCATCTTCACCTCGGTGGGTTTGAAGACGCGGCTGTAGCGTTCCATGTAGTTGTCGTTCACTTCCACATCCGACTGGGTGAAGAAGCGGAAGATCTGGGTGAGCAGGTTGCGCTCGCGGTCGTTGAGCTTGGCGGCCCAGTCCTTCAGGTCCTCGCCGAGCGGCACTTCCTCCGGCATCCAGTGGACCTGCTGCTGCTTCTTCCAGAACTCGTAGGCCCACGGATACCGGAACGGCTTGTAGGCGTAGGAGGGGGTGAGCAGGCCGGGCAGGGACGGAGCGGGCACGGGCGGACTTTCCAGCGTTTGGAATCGGCGGGAGGATGATTAACGACGGAACTCTAGCCATCGTTCGCCGACAACATCTAGCGACGAGTTAACGCAGGCCCCCAACATGTTGTTGATCGACCGGTGGACAAAATGACCGAGCCCCTCACCCTCTACAGCGCGAAAGGCTCCGGGGCCGTGGCGGTCGAGGCCGCCCTGACCCTGATCGGCCGACCCTACGCCCCGATCGACGTGTTCGACTGGAGCGGCGATCCGACCGATGGCGAAAAGGTGCTGGCCGCCAATCCGATGCGCCAGGTGCCCGCCCTCGTGCTGCCGGACGGCGAGGTCCTGACCGAGAGCGCGGCCATCCTGATCTGGCTGGCCGAACAGCACCCGGAGGCGGGGCTCGCGCCGGCGCCGGGCGCCCCGGGCCGCGCCCAGTTCCTGCGCTGGATGAGCTACGTCTCCTCGGCGATCTATTCGCTCTACTGGGTCAAAGACGACCCGGCCCGCCTGGCGCCCGATCCCGCCGCCCGGCCGGCCCTGGTCGAGGCCGCCCACGACCGCATCGCCGACTGCTGGCGGATGATGGGCGAACAGATCACGCCCGGCGCCTTCATCCTGGGCGACGAGCTCTCCGTGCTCGACCTCTATGTCGCCGTGGTCTCGCGTTTCCGGCCGCGCCGGAGGCGGCTCTATGCGGCCGCGCCGAAGCTCGAAGGCCCGGTCCGCCGCGTCGACGCCGACCCGCGCCTGCAGGCGCTGTGGGCCGAACGCATGCCGTTCTCGACAGGCTGGGAGGGCTAGCGCCGCGGCTTGATCGCCAGCGAGAAGGCCACCATCGAGTCGGCCTTGGTGTCCTGACCCCACAGCATGTGGTCGCCCTTCACCTCGCGGTGGATGTAGCCGAACGAGGTCTGCACCGCCCCCTTCTTCCAGCCGACGCCCACCTGGGTGTCGCCGATCAGGGTCGAGGCGGCGTCCTGGCTCCAGGCCCGGTCCCAGCCGCGGCCGTCGCGCAGCATGTTGAGCCCCATGGCCCGGCCGCTCGCCGCGGCGAACAGGTACCAGCGGCCGCCGCTCCCCAGGCGCTCGCCGTCGCGAAGGCCGAGCGCCGACAGCCCCTCCGCCACCTGCTCGTCGGCCGACTTGCGGCTGAGGGTGATGGCCGCCCCAGCCTCGGCGGAACTCCCTGCGCTGGAGACCCCGAAACCCGCATGGGGGGTCACGTCGAGGCCGAAGCTTTCGCCTTCAAAGCGCATGGCGCCCGGCCAGTCGCGGGTCAGGCTCACCTCATAGGCCGAGGGGCCCAGCGCCTCGCGGCTCAGCGGGCGCGCCCATACCGGCAAGGTCTCGTCGCCGGTGGAGAACTTGAAGGTGTCGATCACGCCGCCGTCGGGCGAGGCGAGGCTGACCTCCGCCTTCGCCGTCCAGTCGATCGCGCGCACCGCCTGGCGATCCAGCAGGCCCGCGATGGGATCGTCGGACACGACGGCGGGCCCATACGCCTCGCTCGAGGCCTGGGCGAACGCGGCGCGGTTCAGCGCACCGGACCCGGAAGCGGTCGACAAAGTCTGGGCCACGGCCCCCGCCGCGGCGAACAGACAACCCGACACACCAAAGGCGATGGCCAGCCCAGCCAACGGCCTCATCAGAACTCTCCCCGCAAAGCCCCTCTTCGGGGCGTCTGCACTCCAGAGACCCTCTCACGAGGGCTCGGAGTCGCAAACGGCTTTCGACGCTCACGGTTCATTCTGTGTTGAAAAGCCGCGGCTTTTTCCCGTGGCGGGATATGCGTCTCAGCTGCCTGCTACTGGCAGGCGAGGCATTCCTCGTAGTCGGTACGCTCGCTCGGGCCGGCCTCGATCTGGACGACCTCCTCGCCGCCCGCGTGCGCCGCCCGCTGAACCGACTTGGAGCGCAGGTAGTAGAGCGACTTGCAGCCCCGCTCCCACGCCTGCCAGTGCAGCATGTGCAGGTCCCACTTATCGACATCGCCCGGCAGAAAGATGTTGATCGACTGGCTCTGGCAGATGTCGGCCGTGCGATCGGCGGCCAATTCCACCACCCAGCGCTGGTCGAGTTCGAAGGCGGTCTTGTAAACGTCCTTGTCGTCCTGGCTCAGGAAGTCGAGATGCTGCACCGAGCCTTCGTTGGCGAGGATCGAGTCCCAGACCCCCGGCGTGTTCTGACCCTTCGCGTCCAGCAGACGCTCCAGGTAGGGGTTCTTCACCGCGAACGACCCCGACAGGGTCTTGTGGGTGTAGATGTTGGCCGGGATCGGCTCGATGCCCGCGCTGGTGCCGCCGCAGATGATCGAGATCGAGGCGGTCGGCGCGATCGCCAGCTTGTGCGAGAAGCGCTCCATCACCCCGCGGTCGGCGGCGTCCGGGCACGGGCCGCGCTCGGCGGCGAGGGTGCGCGAGGCAGCATCGCACTGGCGACGCAGGTGCTTGAAGAGCCGCATGTTCCAGCTCTTGGCGAGCGCGCTCTCGAACGGCACGTTCTGCATCTGCAGGAACGAGTGGAAGCCCATCAGGCCCAGGCCCACCGAACGTTCGCGTTTGGCGGCGTAGACCGCGTTCTTCATCTCCGGCGGCGCGCGGCCGATGAAGTCCTCAAGCACATTGTCGAGGAAGCGCATCACGTCCTCGATGAAGGTCGGGTGGTCGCGCCATTCAAGGAAGGTCTCGGCGTTCACCGAGGACAGGCAGCAGACGGCGGTGCGGTCGTTGCCCAGGTGGTCGACGCCGGTGTGCAGCACGATCTCGGAGCACAGGTTCGACTGGCGCACCTTCAGGCCCAGCTCGCGCTGATGCTGCGGCATCGAGCGGTTCACGGTGTCGGAAAAGATCAGGTAGGGCTCGCCGGTCTGCAGGCGGATTTCGAGGATCTTCTGCCACAGCGAGCGGGCGTCGACTTCGCGCAGGATCTCGTTGGTCTTGGGCGAGCGAAGGCCGAACGGGGCGCCGTCGCGCACCGCCTCCATGAACTCGTCGGAGATGTTGATCCCGTGGTGGAGGTTCAGGCTCTTGCGGTTGAAGTCGCCCGAGGGCTTCCGGATCTCCAGGAACTCCTCGATCTCCGGATGGTGGATGTCGAGATAGACCGCCGCCGAGCCGCGGCGCAGCGAACCCTGGCTGATGGCGAGCGTCAGGCTGTCCATCACGCGGATGAAGGGGATGATGCCGCTGGTTTGGCCTGCGCCCTTCACCTTCTCGCCGATCGAGCGGACCCCACCCCAATAGGTGCCGATCCCGCCGCCGTTCGAGGCGAGGGCCACGTTCTCGTTCCAGACGCCCTGGATGCCGTCGAGCGAATCACCCACCGCGTTCAGGAAGCAGGAGATCGGCAGGCCACGGTCCGCCCCGCCGTTGGACAGCACCGGCGTGGCCGGCATGAACCAGAGCCGCGAGATGTAGTCGTAGACGCGCTGCGCATGGTCGGCGTCGTCGGCATAGGCCGTGGCGACGCGGGCGAACATGTCCTGGTAGCTCTCGCCCGGCAGGAGGTAGCGGTCCTCCAGCGTGGTCTTGCCGAAGTCGGTCAAAAGGTCGTCGCGCGAGCGGTCGACCTCGACCTTGCGGACCAGTTGCAGCTGCGGTCGCTCGGCGCGCTCCGGGGCGGCCGGGGCCGCTTCAGAGACCGATCGCATCGCCGCTTCGCTACCGCTCATGTCCAAAACCCATAACTTTCAGGCGCTTCGGCGAGAGAACCATCTCCCGTCGGATCACTATATCTAGTGGGCGCCCCGCCCCTCTGACGCTTCATATGGGGGCATGAAGCCTAATGACTCGTCAACGGGGGGAGACGTTCCTCCACCGGAGTTTTTCTCTAACGAAAGGTTAACGCCGCTTCGTGGGGGTTGATCAATCAGGGCTTTCGGCAAAGCCCTGCGACCGACGGTCACGAGACTGTGACAAAACAACTCGCCCCCGGAGCAAAGGCGCCGAGGCCTTCCGCCGACGCAAGGAATCCGCTTGCCCTCGTCCGCCCACGGCCCTATCTGGCCCCCTGTCATTGAGGAGTAGCCGCCGGCGTATCCAGCCGGGGACGCGTCAACAGACTTGCGGGGCGAGAGCCCGGCATGGCGCGTTCAGCCCCCGACCATTTCCATGAGATGGCCGGTCTTCCTGCGAGAAGCCTGCATTTCCTTCGAAGTGCAGGGGGACCTGGCGAGATCTTTGGCTTTCGCGTGCTGGTTCCTGGCGGGGTCGGCGGCGCGGAAAGCCATTGGTCAAGCCCTGACCCCGCCCCGGTGACCGACGTGAACCTCGAACCCCTGCTGATTTCCACTGGCCTCGTGGCCATCGCCGAGATCGGCGACAAGACCCAGCTGCTCGCCATGCTGCTGGCCGCCCGTTTCCGAAAGCCCCTGCCGATCATCGCGGGCATACTCGTGGCCACTATCGCCAATCACCTGCTGGCCGCCGCCGTCGGCGCCATCGCCGGCGACTTCCTGAACGGCCCCTGGATGAAGTGGGTGCTGGGCCTCGCCTTCATCGCCTTCGGCGCCTGGGCCCTGATCCCCGACAAGTTCGAAGACAAGGACGCGCCGCGCGAAAAGGCCGGCGCCTCGATCTTCGTCACCACGGTCGTGGCCTTCTTCTTCGTCGAGATGGGCGACAAGACCCAGGTCGCCACCGTGGCCCTCGCCGCGCGCTTCCACGAGGTGTTCATGATCGCGGCGGGCACCACGCTGGGCATGATGCTCGCCAACGTCCCGGCCGTGTTCCTGAGCCAGGCCGCCGCCGACCGCCTGCCGCTCAAGTACATCCGCTGGGCCGCGGCCGCCTGCTTCGCCGGCCTCGGCGCCTGGATCCTGATCAGCCGATAGGGCCGCGACCGCCGGGCGCCGGCGGCCGGACAAGCCGCTGGACACCCCCGTCCGCCGGGCGCACTGCTCAAGCGTGAGCATGCTGCTGGTCGATGGCGCGGAGGCCTTGTCCGGACTGGCCTGGTGGGCTGGCCCCGGCCAGGACTTCATGGAGGGGCTCGGCGAGGCGGGAGGGCGGCCGAATTTCCCGGAGGCCGCCCGGGCTCTCTGCGCCAACATGCTGCTGCTGGCCGTCGCCCACACGGGTCTCGGCGCGGTGTTCAAGGACGCGGGCCGCTATGTCGCGGCGATGTGGGCCTTCCACCTCGACGAGACCGAGGGCCTGACCTTGGCGCGCCTCAAGGAGGTCTGCGGACGTTCGGCCCTGCTCAGCCCAGGCCGGGCGCGGGCTCTGCTCCAGTTCCTGCAGCATCTTGGCTATGCGGAGCGGCTTGCGGGGCCGCCCCGCGCAGCGGCCTGGCGGCTGACCGACGCCTTCCGGCGCGACTGGGCGCTCCAGCTCCGCGCCTCGCTTGAGGCCGGCCGGATCCTCGAGCCGCAGATGGGGCTGATCCTCGAGGCGAAGGATGAGGCGGCGTTGTGGACCTATGGCCGGCTCCATGCCGAGGGCCTGTTCCAGGCGGCCACCGACGAGCCGCTGCCGGCCCCGCTGGCGGCCTTCATGCACGCCCATGCCGGCAACCAGATCCTGTGGACCCTGCTGGCCTCCGGCGAGGCCGACGCGTTTCCGCCCGCCCTGGCGGGTCCCGTCTCGGTGTCGGCCCTGGCCCGGCGCTTCAAGGTTTCGCGCATCCACGTCCACCGGATCTTCGAGCGGACCGCGCGCGAGGACGTGGCCAGCCTGGGTCCCGACGGCCATGTGCGGTTCAACGAGGCCGCCCGCGAGATTCTCCGCTGGATCTATGCCGCTCAGCTCGCCCAGATTCTCGCCGCCGCCGGCCGGGCCGCTCAGGTCCACGGCCTCAAGGCCAGGGTCAAAAATGTGCAATTGTGAGGCTTCAGTCCCGAGCCTAGCGTGAACCCGCACGCTGGCGTCCAGCGGATCGCAGGGGACTTCGGAACATGATCAAGATGCTCACGGGCGCGGCTCTGGCCGCGACGATCGCCTTCGGCTGCCCGGTGGGCGCGGCCCAGGCCCAAACGGCGGATCGCACCTACGACAACGGCCCGGTCTGGACCGTCGGCTATGTCGAGACAAAGCCCGGCATGTTCGACGAGTACATGGCCTACATCAACGGCCCCTACCGGGCGCTGCAGGAAGCCGGCAAGAAGCGTGGAGACATCCTCTCCTGGCACGTCCTGGCGGTGGATTCGCCCCGCGAGCACGAGCCCGACGTGATCCTGCTGATCGAGTTCAAGAACATGGCGGTGTTCGACCGAGCCCTGTCCGAGCTCGACAAGGACACCAACAACGTCTTCGGCTCCGGCCCCAAGTTCAACCAGTCGGCCATCAAGCGCGAGGACATCCGCGTCCTGCGCGGCGGCGTCACCGCGCGCGAACTGGTTCCGCTGAAATAGGAGCGCGGGGACCGAGGGGCCTCATGCCCATGGGGCCCACGGGCGGGAGGCCACCCGGGCGGCGGCGGCGCTGCCGCCGACAGCTCCCCCAACGGCGAGCAATGGGAATCCCTAGAGCCCCAGGTTCAGCAGCGCCGGATCGCCGCCCTGGGCCGCGATGTTCACGCTCACCGCCCGCTCGACCGCGAAGCGAAGCAGGGCGTGGGGACCGCCCGCCTTGGGGCCGGTGCCGCTGAGGCCCTCGCCGCCGAACGGCTGCACGCCGACCACGGCGCCGATCATCGAGCGGTTCACATAGGCGTTGCCGGCCGGAACGGCGGCGCGCACCTGCTCGGCGAAAGCCTCGATCCGGGTGTGGACGCCGAGCGTCAGGCCGTAGCCGGCCTTGCGCAGCGGCGCCGCCGCAGCTTCCAGCCCAGAAGCGTCGTAGCGGACGAGGTGCAGGATCGGCCCGAACACCTCCTTCGGAAGGAACTCCGCCGACGGAATCTCCGCCAGGACCGGGGGGAAGAAGGTCCCGGTCACGGGGGCGGTGGTGGTGTGCAGCACCTTGGCCTCGCCGTTCAGCTTCGCGAGGTGGGCCCGCAAGGCCCCCCGCGCCTCCTCGTCGATCACCGGCCCGATGTCCGTTCGCGGATCGGCCGGCTCGCCCACCACCAGGGCGTCCATCGCCCCCTTCAACCCCTCGATCAAGGCATCGGCGGTGTCGTTGGGCGCGAAAAGGATGCGCAGGGCCGAACAGCGCTGTCCCGCCGATCCGAATGCGGACGTCACCACGTCGTCGATCACCTGTTCGCGAAGGGCCGTGGTGTCGACGAACATCGCGTTCAACCCGCCGGTCTCGGCGATGAACGGCACGATCGGACCCGGGCGAGCGGCCAGGGTGCGGTTGATCGCCCAGGCGGTCTCGGTGCCGCCGGTGAAGGCGACGCCCGCGCAGTCAGGATGGGCGACGATGACCGCGCCGACGCTGGCGCCCTCGCCGGGCAGCAGGTGCAGCACGTCGGCCGGCAGGCCGGCCTGGTGATAGAGCTTCACCGCCGCCGCCGCGATCAGCGGGGTCTGTTCGGCCGGCTTGGCCACTACCGCATTGCCGGCGGCGAGCGCCGCTGCGACCTGGCCGGTGAAGATGGCCAGCGGGAAGTTCCACGGGCTGATGCAGGCGAAGACGCCGCGCCCGTGCATGGACAGTTGGTTGGTCTCGCCGACCGGCCCTTTCAGGATCTCCGGGCCGCCGAACTGGCGCTCGGCGAGATGGGCGTAGTAGCGGCAGAAGTCGGCGGCCTCGCGCACCTCGGCGACGCCGTCGGCGAAAGTCTTGCCCGCCTCGCGCGTGCAGAGCGCCACCAAGGCCTCCAGATGGGCCTCCAGGGCGTCGGCCATGGCCCGCAGGATCGGAGCCCGACCGTGGCCTCCACGGGCGTCCCAGGCGGGCTGTGCGGCGCGGGCGGCGGCGAAGGCGGCGTCGATCTGGGCGCTGGTCGCCGTCCAGACCTTGCCGACGGTCCGGGTCGGGTCGGACGGGGCCCGACGCGCCTCGCCATCGCCGGAGCCGAGATCCCGACCGCCGACGATCGGTCGCGCCTCGGGGGTCGTGGCGTCCAGCCGGCCGACCGCGGAGACGAACCGCTCGCGCTCGACGGCGATCGACAGGTCGGCGCCCGTCGAGTTCTTCCGCGCCGAGCCATAGAGGTCGACCGGCAGCGGGATGCGCGGATGCGGCGCCCCGCCCATGGCCTCCACCGCGGCGATGGGATCGCCGACCACCTGGGCCACCGGGGTCTTCTCGTCCAGCAAGGCGTGCACGAAGGAGGTGTTGGCGCCGTTTTCCAGCAGGCGGCGCACCAGATAGGGCAAGAGGTCCTCGTGCCCGCCGACCGGGGCGTAGACCCGCAGCTTCAGCTTGCCATAGCGGTCGGCCGCGCCGGCATAGAGCGCCTCGCCCATGCCGTGAAGGCGCTGGAACTCGGGCTCGACCCCGGCCTGGCGCGCCATGATCCGCACCGCCGCGAGCGTGTGGGCGTTGTGGGTCGCGAACTGCGGATAGAGCGCCGGCGAGGCCGCCAGCAGCACCCGCGCGCAGGCGAGGTAGGACAGGTCGGTCGCCGCCTTGGTTGTATAGACCGGATAGCCCGGCAGACCGCTGACCTGGGCGCGCTTGATCTCGCTGTCCCAATAGGCGCCCTTCACCAGCCTCACCATCAGCCTACGGCCCGAGGCCCGCGCGATCTGCGCGACCGCCTCGATCGTCCTCGGCGTGCGCTTCTGATAGGCCTGCACGGCCAGGCCCAGACCTTTCCAGGCGCCGAGCTCCGCCTCGTTGGCCAGGCGCTCCAGGATCTTCAGGCTGATGACCAGCCGGTCCGCCTCCTCGGCGTCCAGGGTCAGGTTGATATTGGCCTCGGCCGCGATCTTGGCCAGCCGCAGGGTGCGCGGATAGAGGTCGGCCCAGACCCGCTCTTCCTGCCGCGCCTCGTAGCGTGGCGATAGCGCGGAGAGCTTCACCGAAACGCCGTGACCGGCCTCTGGTCCCTGACCCAGGGCGCGTTGGCCCACGGTGCGCAGCGCCGCGGCATAGGCGGCCTCGTACTTGTCGGCGTCCGCGTCGGTGCGGGCGCCCTCGCCCAGCATGTCGAACGAACAGACATAGCCGTCGGCATCGGCGCGCTTGATCGCCGCGGCGATCGTGCGGCCCAGGACGAACTGCTCGCCCATGATCTTCACCGCCGCAGCCACCGCCCGGCGGATCACCGGCTCGCCCAGCCGGCCGGCCAGCTTGCGGATGAAGCCTGGAAGATCGGCCCGCGCCTCTTCGTCAGGGTCGATGATCTTGCCGGTGAGCATCAGGCTCCAGGTCGAGGCGTTGACCAGGAGGCTGTCTGAGCGGCCCATGTGGCTCGCCCAGTCGGCCGAGGCGATCTTCTCGGCGATCAGCCGGTCGCGGGTCTCCTCGTCAGGGGTCCGCAGCAGGGCCTCGGCCAGGCACATCAGGGCCAGGCCTTCCCGCGTCGACAGCGAGAACTCCTGCAGGAAGCTCTCGACCACGCCCTGCTTCCTGGCGCTCTTCCGCGCGGAACGGACCAGGGCCTCGGCCTCCTGGGCCACCTCCTCGCGCTCGGCGGAGCCGAGGGGCTGAGCGGCGATCAGGCCGGTGGCGGCATGGCGCTCGTCCACGAACTTGTCGTGGTCGAGCTCGGCGAGCAGGGCGTTCAGCGCGGTTTCCATATCGCTGGGATATTGCCAATCTGGGCGAATGTCGTACGGAGTTTCGGCGCTCAGGCCGAAGCTTCGATGACAAAATGACCGAAACGCCGAAAAATATTCGGATCGACGATACCGACCGCCGACTGCTGCGCGTCCTGCAGGAGGACGGCCGCATCAGCAACACCGACCTGGCCCAGCGCTGCAACCTGTCACCCTCGGCCTGTTCGGACCGCGTGCGCCGGCTGCGCGAGGACGGCTACATCACCGGGTTCTCGGCCATTCTCGACCCGGCCAAGGTCGGGCGCAACGTCCTGATCTTCGTCGAGGTCGTGCTCGACCGCACCACGCCCGACGTGTTCGAAAGCTTCGCAGCCGCGGCCCGCAAGGCGCCCGACGTGCTGGAGTGCCACATGGTGGCCGGCGGCTTCGACTACCTGATCAAGGCCCGCGTCGCCGACCTCGCCGAATACCGCAAGTTCCTGGAAGAGGTCCTCGTCCGCATCCCCGGCGTCCGCGAGACCCGCACCTACGCGGTGCTGGAAGAAGTGAAGTCAAGCACCCGGCTCCCGATCTAGGAACCACGAACCACACGAACCCACACGAACGGGGCAAGGCGGCGAGGTCAGCGCGGCTCGACCGTCGTGAAGGTCAGCCACGGAAAACACCGAAAGCACGGACGGCTCAGCAGCCACCCCGCGCGAAG
>CAMFIW010000037.1 GCA_945952355.1 uncultured Phenylobacterium sp.
TGCTCGCCTCAACCCGCCTCTGGATGCGGGCTTATGAGTCCACGACCTAGGCGCGATCGAGCAGCAGAACTTCCAGCGGCCCGCCGAGATCGACGGCTGGCGCTCCGGGCGGGCGGCGGATCAGGGCGTCGGCGGCGGCGAACACCCCCACCAGCGAGGAGTCCTGGTCGCGATAGGCGTGCGCCACCCAGCCGTTCTCGCCGGGGGTCAGGCGGGCTCGCATCCAGTGCTCGCGCGGTCCGTTGCCGGGCAGGGCCTCGGCGGCGCGGGCGCCGGTCATGCGCAGGGTGGGCTCTGCCCCGAGATAGGCGGCGATCAGCGGCCGCAGGAACAGCTCCGCGCAGGCGAAAGCCGAGGCCGGGTTGCCCGGCAGGCCCAGCAGCCGGCGGCCATCGCCCAGCACCCCGAAGAAGGTCGGCTTGCCCGGCCGCATCGCGACGCTCTCGACCCGCAGCGACAGGCCAAGCGAGGTCGCCGCGGCGCGCACGAGGTCGTGGTCGCCCACCGAGGCGCCGCCCACCGTGACGATCAGCTCGCCCTCGGCTGCGGCCATCGCGCGTGTCACGGCGTCTAGGGTGTCGCGCACGCCGCTCAGCCGGGTCGCCTCGGCGCCCCAGGCCTCGACCATGGCCTTGAGGGCGGGAGAGCCGGAATCGTAGATCTGAAAGGGACCGGGTTCGGCCGGGGCGTCGACGATCTCCTCGCCGGTCGACAGGATCGCCACGCGCGGGCGGCGGCGCACCGACAGCTCCGCGCGGCCCGCCGAGGCGGCGAGCGACAGCCGCCAGGGATCGATCCGCGTTCCGGCTTTCAGCAGGACGTCGCCCGCCTCGAAATCGCGCCCGGCCTTGCGGATGTTGTCGCCCTTGCCGCCGGCCGGGACGGTGACGCGGTCGCCGTCGCGCGTGGCGTTCTCCTGGATCACCACGGTGTCCGCGCCGGCCGGCAGGGCTGCGCCGGTGAAGATCCGCACCGCCTGGCCCGGCTGGACCTCAGCCTCGTAGCCGTGGCCCGCCGCGCTTTCGCCGACGATGAGCAGGGCGCCCGGCGTGTCGGCCGCGCGCATGGCCCAGCCGTCCATGGCGGAATTGGTGAAGGGAGGCTGGGCGCGCCGCGCAACGATGTCTTCCGCCAGGACCCGGCCGTTGGCGGCGGCGAGCGGCACGGTCTCGGCGCCGAGCGCCTGGGCCTCGGCCAGCATGGCCGCGCGGGCGGCCTCGACAGGCATCAGCTTCATGGGGGCATCAGCTTCATGCGCGGTTCCAGTCGCCGGACTTGCCGCCGGACTTCTTCATCAGGCGCACGGCCTCGATGGTCATGCCTTTGTCGGCGGCCTTCAGCATGTCGTAGACGGTGAGGCAGGCCACCGAGACCGCGGTCAGGGCCTCCATCTCCACGCCCGTCTGGCCCGAGGTCTTGACCCGTGCGGTGACGGCGAGGCCGCCCTCGGCCGGCTCGACCCGCACCTCGACCTTGCTCAGCGCCAGGGGATGGCAGAGCGGGATCAGGTCGGAGGTCTTCTTGGCGGCCATGATCCCGGCGATCTCGGCGGTGGCGCGCACGTCGCCCTTCTTGGCGTCGCCGGACAGCGCCAGGGCGAGGGTCGCGGCGTCCATGCGCACGAAGCCCTCGGCGATCGCCTCGCGGGCGGTGACCGCCTTGTCCGAAACGTCGACCATGTTGGCGCGGCCGGTCTCGTCGATGTGGGTGAGCTTACTCACTTTTCCAGCAGGCGGGGCATCAGCTCCACCATGTTGCAGGGGCCGTGGCGGCTGTCGAGCTGGGCGGAGATCACCTTGTCCCAGCCGTCCTTCACCGCCCCGTTCGAGCCCGGCAGGCAGAAGACGAACACGCCCTTGATCAAGCCGGCGGTGGCGCGGCTCTGCAGGGTCGACAGGCCCACCGACTGGTAGCTGACCAGATGGAAGATCACCGAGAAGCCGTCGATCTTCTTGTCGAACAGCGGCTCGACCGCCTCGGGCGTCACGTCGCGGCCGGTGATGCCGGTTCCGCCTGTGGTGATGATGGCGTCGATCTCGCCGGACGCCACCCAGGCGTTCACCTGCTCGCGGATCTGGCCGACGTCGTCCTTGACGATGCCCTTGGCGGCCAGGACGTGGCCCGCGCCGGTGATGCGGTCGGCCAGCACGTGGCCGGAGGTGTCGCTCTCCTCGTCACGGGTGTCCGACACGGTGAGCACCGCGATGCGCACCGGCACGATGGCCTGCTTCAGGTCGACGTGGCCGCCGGGGGTGAAGGCGTTCATGGATCAGGTCTCCCAGCGGGCGAGGTCGGTGTGGTCCTGGTCGCGCGGTTCGATCCAGCGCGAGCCGTCCGGGCCGGTTTCCTTCTTCCAGAAGGGTGCGCGGCTCTTCAAGTAGTCCATCAGGAAATCGCAGGCCTCGAAGGCGGCGCGGCGGTGCGCGGCGGCGGTGGCCACGAAGACGATCGGCTCGCCCGGCGCGATCTTGCCGACCCGGTGCAGGATCACCAGGTCCTGCAGGCCAAAGCGCGCGGTCGCGGCGGCGGCGTGCTCGGCGATGCGGGCCTCGGTGAAGCCGGGATAGGCCTCGAGTTCCAGGGTGGTGGTGGCGCCGGCCTCGGCGCGGGCCAGGCCCGTGAAGGTCGCCACCGCGCCGGTCTCGGTGCGGTCCCGGCAGAATTCAGTGAGGAGGGCGCCGGGATCGAAGGCCTGGTCGGTGAGGCGGATCATCCGCCGCTCATCGGGGGCAGGAAGGCGACCTCGGAGCGCCCGGTCAGCGCCGCGTCGCCGCGCACGATGGCTTGGTCCAGCGCGACCTGGACGCCGGGCGAGGCCAGGGCCTCGCCGAGCGCCTCGTCCTCCTCGGCCAGGCGGGCGCGCAGGTGGGCGATGCTGGGGCTTTCGAACTCGCGCTCGCGCCAGCCGGCGACGTCCCCCAGTCGGCCGAACAGCAGGACGCGGGCCACGACTCAGCCCCCCGTGGTCGACATGTGGCGCGAGACCGAGGGCGCCGCGCCGCGCCGGATCTGGAAATCGTGGCCCTTGGGCTTGGCGTCGACCGCCAGGCGGATGGCGTCGGCCAGCTCGGCGTCGGTCGCGCCGGCGCGGATCACGGCGCGCAGGTCGCTGGCGTCCTCGCGCCCCAGGCAGGTGTGCAGGGTGCCGGTGCAGGTCAGCCGCACCCGGTTGCAGGCCTCGCAGAAATTGTGGCTGAGCGGGGTGATGAAGCCCAGGCGGCCACCGGTCTCGGCGACGCTGACATAGCGGGCCGGGCCGCCGGTCACGTGATCGCTATCGGTGAGCGTCCAGAAGCTCTCCAGCTCGCGGCGGAGGTCCTTCAGAGACAGGAACTCGTCGGTGCGGTCGACATCGACCTCGCCCATCGGCATGGCCTCGATCAGGGTCATGTCGCAGCCGCGGTCGTGGGCCCAGGCGATCAGCTCGGGCAGCTCGGCGGCGTTGCTGTCGGCGAGTGCGACGGCGTTGATCTTGACCGCGATGCCGGCGGCGCGGGCGGCGTCGATCCCGGCGATCACCTTGGCGAGGTCGCCGCCGCGGGTCAGCTTGCGGAAAAGGTCGGGCTTCAGGGTGTCCATCGACACGTTGATCCGCCGGATACCGAGGCCGGCGAGCTGGTCGGCGAATTCCGCGAGCCGCGTGCCGTTCGTCGTCAGGGTCAGCTCGTCCAGGGCGCCGGTCTTGAGGTGCCGCGACAGGCCGAGCACCAGCGCCATGAAGCCCTTGCGCACCAGGGGCTCGCCGCCGGTCAGCCGCAGCTTGCGCACGCCCAGGCCCACGAAGGCCGAGGCGATGCGGTCCAGCTCCTCCAGGGTCAGCACCTGGGCCTTCGGCAGGAAGGTCATGTGCTCGGACATGCAGTAGACGCAGCGCAGGTCGCAGCGGTCGGTGACCGAGACCCGCAGATAGGTCACGGCCCGGCCGAACCCGTCCACCAGGGCGGGACGCGCTTGCGCAGGGGCGTCGTCATAGGGCGTCATGCGGCCCTCAACATAGAGAGGAAGCGGCCAAGGTGACAGGGGCGCCCCATTTCGAAGCCATCATCCTGGCCGCTGGGACGGGCAGCCGCTTCGGTGGCGGGAAACTGCTCGCGCCCTATGCGGGCGGGGTTTTGCTGGACGGCGCCCTGGCCGCGGCCCTGGCCGCGCCGGTGCGGTCCGTAACCCTGGTGACCGGCGCGGACGCCGAGGCGGTGGGCGCCGCGGCGCGGGCCTTCGCGGACGGCCAGGGGCAGAGGGAGCGGCTGCGGATCGTACATGCGGCGGACTATTCGGAGGGCATGGGCGCGTCGTTGCGGACCGGAGCGGCGGCCCTGCCGCCGGGCGCTGACGGGGTGTTCGTGTTCCTGGGCGACATGCCGCGCGTACCGAGCACGGTCTTCGCGGGCCTGGTCGGGGCCGTGAGCGGCGGCGCACCGGCGGCCGCCCCGGTGTTCGAGGGCCAGCGCGGGCATCCGGCCCTGATCGGGGCCGGCCTGCTGCCCGGCCTGCTGACACTGAAGGGCGACGCGGGCGCGCGGGCGATCCTGAAGGACCTCGGCTCCGCGCTCGCCCTGGTCGAGGCGCCCGACGCGGGCGTGCTGTTCGACGTCGACGAGCGCAAGGACCTTCCGACCTAGGCCTTCACCAGCGGCAGGCTGGTGGTCGCCTGGCCGCTCATCGCCAGGATCGCATTGGCGACGGCCGGCGCGATCACCGGCGTGCCGGGCTCGCCCACGCCCGAGGGCGCGGCGCCGGACGGCACGATATAGGTCTCGACGGTCGGGGCCTCGGAATTGCGCAGCACACGGTAGCTGTCGAAATTGGTCTGCTCGACCGCCCCGTCCTTCAGCGTCACCTTGCCGAACAGGGCCGCCGAGAGACCGTAGCAGGTGCCCCCCTCGACCTGGGCCGCGACCTGGTCCTTGGCGATGGCCGTGCCGCAGTCGATGGCGGTGACCACCCGGCCGACCTTGGGCGTCCCGTCGACCATCTTCACCTCGGCGACCTGGGCCACGACCGAGCCGAAGCTCTCGTGCACCGCCACGCCGCGGGTCCAGCCGGCGGGCGCGGGCGTCGTCCAGCCGGCCTTGTCGGCGGCGAGCTGCAGGGCGGCCGTGTGCCGGTCGGCGCCGGCCCGCTTGTACATTTCCAGGCGGTAGGCGACCGGGTCCTTGCCGGCCTTCCTGGCCAGCTGGTCGATGGTGTGCTCCATCGCGAAGGCGGTGTGGGTCGCGCCCACCGAACGCCACCACAGAACCGGCACGCCCACGTCGATCAGCAGGGCCTGGCCGTCGACATTGGGGGTGGCCTTCAGATAGGGCGAGCCCTGGGCGCCCTCGACCGCGCTGGGGTCGACCCCCTTTACGGGGATGGGCGAGCCCTTCATGACCGACTGGGTCACGATCTTATGGGTCCAGGCGGTGGGATAGCCGTCCTTGTCCGTGACGACCTTCACCCGGTGGTGGGTGAGCGGCCGGAAATAGCCGGCGGTCATGTCGTCCTCGCGGGTCCAGACCAGCTTCACCGGCCGGTCCTTGCCGACCTTCTTGGCGATCTGCACGCACTCGGCGACGTAGTCGGACTGGAAGTTGGCGCGCCGGCCGAACGAGCCGCCGGCGAACAGGGTCTCGATCTCGACCGCGCCCGGCAGCATGCCGACGATCTTGGCGGTGTTGAGCTGGTCGACCGTCGGGATCTGCGAGCCGAAGGTCAGCTTGGCCTTGCCGCCCGAGACCTGGGCCACGCAGTTCATCGGCTCCATGGTGGCGTGGGCCAGATAGGGGAAGTCGTAGGTCGTCTCGAAGACCTGACCGCTCCCGGCCTTGGCCATGTCGCCCTTGCTCTCGAAGCTCTCCCATTTGGCCTTCTCAGGGAGCGCCCCCTTGCCGGTGGCCCAGCCGGCATAGTCGGCGGCCAGCTTGTCGGTGCCGCGCTTCTCGGCCTTGTCTTCGTTCCAGGTGACCTTCAGCGCCTCGCGGCCCTTCTTGGCGGCATAGGTGTTGTCCGCCACGACGGCGACGCCGGTCGGGATCTGGTAGACCTCGACCACGCCCTTGACCTTCTTGGCCTCTGTGGCGTCGAAGCTCGCCACGGTCGCGCCGAAGCGCGGGCCGTGGGCGACCACGGCGACCAGCATGTTCGGCAGGTGGACGTCCTGGGTGAACTTCGCGGTCCCCGTCGACTTGGCCAGCGAGTCCTTGCGCTTCACTCGGTCCGACCCGATCAGGGTGAAGGTCTTGGGGTCCTTCAAGGTCGGGGTCTTGGGCGGGGTGACCTTGCCCGCGTCGGGCAAAAGCTCGGCGAAGGTGGCGCTCTTGCCGGACTTGGCGTGGCTGACCACGCTGTCCTTCACGGTGATCTCGCCGGCCGGGGCGCTCCACTTGTTGGCGGCGGCCTCGACGAACATGGCCCGGGCCGCGGCCCCGGCGTTGCGCAGTTGCATCCAGCTGTTGGAGATGGCCGACGAACCGCCGGTGCCCTGCACGCCCATGCCCAGATTGGCGTAGACCTTGGCGATGGCGGGCGCCTGCTCGACCTTCACCTTGTCCCAGTCGGCGTCCAGCTCCTCGGCCAGGATGGCGGCGAGGCCGGCATGGTTGCCCTGGCCGAATTCGATGTGCTTGGAGATCACGGTCACCGCGCCGTCGGGCGCGATCTTCACGAAGGGCCCGAAGGCGCCGAAGTCTTCCTTGGCGCCGATCGAGAGCAGGTCGCCGGGCGAGCAGCCGACCAGCAGGGCGCCGCCGACCACGGTGGCGCCGATCATCAGTTCGCGGCGGCTGGTTCCGGCCTTCAGGTCCTGCGGGCTCACGGGTGCGTTCATGATCGGATCCTCCCTCAGGCGGCGGTCGGGGCGGGGGCGGCCGGCATTGAGGCGGCGTCCTTGATCGCAGCGCGGATCCGCTGATAGGTCCCGCAGCGACAGATGTTGCCATCCATGGCTGCGTCGATGTCGGCGTCGCTCGGGTGCGGGTTGTGGGCCAGGAGCGCGGCGGCGCTCATCAACTGGCCCGACTGGCAATAGCCGCACTGAGGAACGTCGTGCTTCACCCAGGCCTGCTGCAGCGGATGGCTCCCGCCCAGGCTCTCGACGGTGGCGATCTTCATCCCCGCCGCGGCCGAGACCGGGACCGAGCAGGAGCGGATTGGTGCGCCGTCGGCTAGGACCGTGCAGGCGCCGCACTGGGCGATGCCGCAACCGAACTTGGGGCCGGTCAGGCCGACCTCGTCGCGGAGTACCCACAGCAGCGGCGTGTCCGGATCGGCGTTCACGCTCACTTGTTTGCCGTTGACGTCCAGCAGGGTGGCCATGGGACGAGTGCTCCCGAATGAGTGATTTGGCGCGATCTTAACAGCGCTTGGAATAAACGGAAGCCATCCTCCGCTTTTTGCCGTGCGCGGCGGCTTTCCACCTGGCCCCGCTCGGCCTTAGGGTCGCCGCGACTGATTTGGAGGAGGTCCGACCATGACCCGCGCCGCACTCGCCCTCGCCGCCGCCCTATCGCTGGGTTCCGGCCTCGCCCACGCCGCCGACGGGGCCAAGATCTTCCAACTCCAGTGCAAGACCTGCCACCAGGCCAAGAGCACTCCGATGGGCCCCAGCCTGACGGACGTCGCCGGGCGCAAGATCGCCGGCTTGGGCGACTTCACCTATTCGGCCGGGCTGAAGGCCAAGGCCGGGACATGGACGGACGCCAACCTCGACGCCTTCCTCGCGGGTCCGGCCAAGTTCGCGCCGGGTTCGCGGATGCCCGCCTCCGTCGCCGCCCCGGCGGACCGCGCGGCGGTAGTGGCCTATCTAAAGACCCTGAAATAGCAGCCGTCTTGGACGCCTTTCCCGCCTATTTCCCACTGGCCGGCCAAACCGTCGTGATCTCCGGCTCGGGCGAGGCCGCCGAGGCCAAGCTGCGATTGTTCGAGGGGTCTCCGGCCCGCATCGTTCGCTTGGAGGGCGACGGCGCCCTGCGGCCCGACGCCTATGCCGGGGCGCGGCTCGCCTTCGTCGCCGACGCCGACCGCGCCTTCGCCGAGGCCGCCTGCGCTGCGGCGCGGGTCGCCGGCGTGCTGGTCAATGTCGCCGACCGCCCGGACCTCTGCGACTTCACCACCCCCGCTGTGATCGATCGGGGCGAGGTCGTGGCGGCGATCGGCACAGGCGGCGCCTCGCCCATGTTGGCGACCCTGTTGCGCAACGACATCGAGCAACGGGTGCCCGAGGGCGCGGGGCGCGTCGCCGCCCTGTTCCGCCGCTTCCAGGACGAGGTGCGCGCCCGTTTCCCCGACCTGCCGGCCCGCCGCGCCTTCCTGCCTCACGCGCTGGCCGGTCCCGCCGCCCGGGCGGCGCGGGAGGGGAACATGGACGAGGCCGAAAACCTGTTCCGCGACGCCGTGGCCCGCGGCCAGGCGGCGCTGGGCTGCGTCCAGTTCGTCGCCGGGGAGGGGCCTGCGGACCTGCTCAGCCTGCGGGCCTGCCGCGCGCTCGCGGCGGCCGATGTACTGATCGCCGACGAAGGCTGCGACCCTGCTGTGCTCGGCATGGCGCGGCGCGACGCCGAACGGGTCTCCGACCGCGATCGCGTCGCCGAGCTTGCGCGCGGCGGCCTAAGGGTGGTGCGGGTGACGGTCCGACCTGCCGAGGCCGAGGCAGCGCGGCTGTCGACCGAGGGCGTCCGGGTGGAGGTTCTGGCGTCCGCACCGGGATAATTATATCCGGGTAATATTGACTCGCCTTTTCATCCGGGTAAATGAGCGGCTCGAAGGAGCCGCCCATGTCGATCGTCCAAACCCCCGCCGTGCGAACCGCGCTGATGAAGAGCTTCGGCACGGCCGAGCCCGACGCCTGCGTCCCGCTCGACGGCGGCCTGTCGGGCGCCGGGGTCTACCGGATCCGCGTCGGCGGAATTCCCTATCTGCTGAAGGTCGAGACCCAGCGCGACCAGATGAACGATCCGGCCCGCTGGTATCCGGCCATGCGCGCCGCGGCGGACGCCGCTCTGGCGCCGCGGGTGGTCTATGCGTGCGAAGAGGATGGCGTGGCGATCGTGGACTTCCTGCCGACCCAGTCCCTGCAGCAAGACTATGCCGGGACGCGCGAGGACATGCTGGTCGAACTCGCCCAGGCCGTGCGCCTGCTGCACGAGACCCCAGCCTTCCCGCCGCTGGTCGACTATCTGGACGGTGTGACCGAGATGTTCGACCGGTTCGCCGGCCTGGGCTTCGCGCCCGCGTCGGCGCTTTCGGCCCATCGCCAGGCCTTCGACGAGGTGGCGAGGGTCTATCGCCGGCTGCCGCCGGAGCTGGTCTCCAGCCACAACGACCTCAATCCGCGCAACGTGCTCTATGACGGGCGCCGCCTGTGGCTGGTGGACTGGCAGGCCGCATTCCTCGCCGACCGCTATTTCGACCTCGCAGCCGTCGCGAACTTCTTTGCTCGCGAGGAGGCCGAGGCGGAGCTGTTGGCGCGCACCTATTTCCGCGAGGCGCCCGGCGCGGCGCGGGCGGCGCGACTCTACATGGCGCGGCAGATCAACCACGTCTTCTACGGCCTGGTGTTCCTCAACCTCAGTGCGGCGATGCGGCCGGAGGCCCGGCTGGAAGGCCTGGAGGGGCCGGGTCTTCGAGAACTTCACCGCAGGCTGGGTGAGGGCGAGCCGGTGCTGGAGAGCTGGGAAGGCCGCCTCGCCTATGGCGTGGCCCGCCTGAACGCCGCCCTAGACGGCGTCCGCGACCGCGTCTTCCCCGCCGCCCTCGCGGCGCTGGACCTCTAACGGTCCAGCGAGCGGCCCTTGGTCTCGGGCAGGAACAACAAGCAGGTCACTACCGAGAGCGCCGTGAAGGCGAACGGATACCAGAGGCCGGAATAGATGTTGCCCACCGCCGCCACGATGGCGAAGGCGGTGAACGGCACGAACCCGCCGATCCAGCCCGTGCCGATGTGGTAGGGCAGGGACATGGCGGTGTAGCGGATGCGCGTCGGGAACAGCTCCACCAGGCACGCGGCGATCGGGCCGAACAGGGCCGTGGCGGCGATCACGAAGACGAACAGGACGCCCAGCAAGCCCGGAATGTTCATGCGGGCGGGGTCGGCCTTGGCGGGATAGCCGGCGGCGGCCAGCGCCTTCTTGATGTCGCTCTCGACCTTGGTCTTCACCGCCTTGGCCTCAGCCTTCGGGAGACCCTTGGCGGAGGCGGTCTCGACGACCGTTGCGCCGATGCGGACCTCGGCCTTGGAGCCCGGCGCGCCAGCCTGGTTGTCATAGGAGACGCCCGCATTGGCGAGCACGCTCTTGGCGATGTCGCAGGAGCTGACGAAGCTCGCCTTGCCGACCGGGTCGAACTGCAGCGAGCACTCGGCCTTGTCGGCCACCACCACGACGGGGGTGCGGGCCTGGGCCTCGGCCAGAGCCGGATTGGCGGTCTGGGTCAGCAGGTGAAAGCCGGGGAAGTAGGCGACCAGCATCAGGGTCATACCGAACAGCATGACCGGCTTCCGCCCGAGGCGGTCCGACAGCCAGCCGAACACGACGTAAAAGATGGCGCTGACGGCGGTGGCGACCATCATCAGCCAGTTGATCGTCTCCGGCGCGACTTTCAGGAATTTGTCCAGGAAGGTCTGGACGTAGAAGAAGGCCGTGTACCAGACCGCGCCCTGGGCCGACATGATGGCGGCGAGCGCGATGAGGACCAGCTTGAGGTTCGGCCATTGTCCGAAGGCCTCGCTGTAGGGCGCCTTCGATTGGCTTCCCTCCTCCTTCATCTTGGCGAAGGCCGGGCTCTCCGACAGCTTCACGCGCATGAAGATGGAGACGGCGAGCAGTCCCGCGGAGAACAGGAAAGGGATGCGCCAGCCCCAGGCGTCGAAGGCCGCCGGGCCGAAGGCGGCGCCCACCACCAGGCGGGTCAGCAGGATCACCAGCAGGGCGGCGAAGAGGCCGAAGGCGGCGGAGGTCTGCACCCAGCTGGTCGAGCGGCCGCGCGCATCGTGCGGGGCGTGTTCGGCGACGTAGATCGCAGCGCCGCCATATTCGCCGCCGAGCGCGAAGCCCTGGATAATCCGCATCAGGACCAGCAGGGCCGGGGCGATGATCCCGGCCTGGGCGTAGGAGGGCAAAAGCCCGATGGCGACGGTGGCGCCGCCCATCAGCACCACGGTGACCAGGAAGGCGCCCTTGCGGCCCGCGCGGTCGCCGATGCGGCCGAAGACCAGCGCTCCGATGGGACGGAAGGCGAAGCCCGCGCCGAACAGGGCAAGGGCCGCGATGTAGCCGGCGGTGTCGTTGAGACCCGAGAAGAAGGTCTTGGAGATGATCGTCGTCAGGCTGCCGAAGACGAAGAAATCGTACCATTCGAAGGTGGTGCCGGCCGCCGAAGCGGCCACGACCGTGCGCAGCGACGCGCCCGGCTTCGAGGCCTCAGAACCACTCGCGGCGACATCCGCCATGCATCCCTCCCCGGAACTTGCGGGGATGGTCTAGCATCGGCTTGCGATCGGGCGAAAGGGCGCTCCCCCGAGTTCCTCCCCCGTCGGGGGAGGTGTCATCC